>DASREY010000154.1:0-5757 GCA_035651775.1 Terriglobales bacterium | reverse complement strand
TGGGCGGAACCGCCTCGACCACCGAGTTCGCCGACGCAATCATCGCAGCCATGTCTGGGATCGCGGCGCGAGCTTGATTTGCCCTGCTTCCAGGAAAATATCTGATGCAGCACTGTATGACGCAACCGCCTCCGGCTGTGTGCTGTTAGGGGCTAAATTGTGATTTATGAATAATTCCTATTTGCAAAAATTATTTCTTCTTATTTCTATAGTGAGCATTCTCGCAGGCTGCAATCAAAACACATCTCCTCCAAACGCTGAGAGCCACTCCGATTCCGCCAAACCATCCGCCGGAACTCCTATCGACCCCGCGACGACCGGTAGCATTTCGGGAACGATAAGCTTCACAGGCACGCCGCCGCCGCGAGCCGTTATTGACATGGATATGGACCCCGGCTGCGCGCTGGCCGCCAAAGGGCCGAGTCTGGCCGAAGCCGTGGTTGTAAATCAGGGCAAGCTGGAAAACGTGTTTGTGTATGTAAAAGATGGGCTCCAGGGTTATGCCGTTTCCAAGCCCACACAGCCCGCAGTCCTCGACCAGATAGGTTGCCGCTACTCTCCGCATGTGCTCGGGCTGGTCGCCGGACAAACGCTGCGAATCCTGAACAGCGACAGCACCATGCACAACGTGCATCCGGTTCCGCAAAATAATCCGCAATGGAATGAGAGCCAGATGCCCAAGGGCGATCCCAAAGAGCGGACATTCGCCAATCCCGAGTTGCTGCTGCCTGTCACCTGCAACCAGCATCCCTGGATGAAGATGTATGTCAACGTAGTCAGCAATCCGTTTTTTGCCGTCAGCGACAAAAAAGGCAACTTCACCATTCAAGGCTTGCCGCCAGGAACCTACACAATTGCAGCCGTTCACGAAAAACTAGGAACGCAGGAAATGAAGGTCACGGTCACTCCAAAACAGAATCAGGCTGCCGATTTCACGTTCAGACAATAATTTGGAAATTACCGATAAACTCTTCTCGCAGCCGGGGGCGTGCTCCCGCGCAGCGAATGATTGAGTTTTACTGAATATATTATTTATTTTTTCTGATTTGACAGAGGTCCGACCATTTCCTAAGTTCTATTTCAGCTTTAGAGAGCGCTGATACGGGTTCCCTCCCCGGTAGGCGAAGGAACCAATCTCACACTATTCGTGAAGCTTGCGCGAAAATAATTGAATATCGCTAACGACGGCAGAGACCGTCGAAACAGGAGGAAAATCATGAAGACCGCTCCCGTCTTCCCGCCTTCCGCTCGTCTTCCTTATCCATCAACATTCCCAACCCTTAGATTCGTTTTTAATCTTGCATCTTTGCTTTTGATCGCGGGGCTTGCTTTGGGTCAGGGTATCACCGGCACTATTTTAGGAACCGTGGAAGATCAGACTCACGCCACCATTCCCTCCGCGGCGGTCACAGTGACAAATCAGGATACAAACCAGTCCGTTACCGTCCCCACCGGCTCGCAGGGCAACTATATTGCTCCCAGCCTGCCTCCAGGAAGATACCGCGTGAGCGTCAAGGCCGCCGGATTTCGCGAGGCTGTTTCTGCCAACAACGTGGTTGTGGTCAATGGCACGCGGCGGGTTGATTTTCTCATGCAAGTCGGGGACACAACCGCCAGCGTGGAAGTACAGGCCGGCGCTCCCCTGGTGGAAAGCACCACATCTTCCATGGGCAATGACCTGGATTCGCACCAAGTCAGTAACCTGCCGCTCAATGGCCGCATTTTTTCCCAGCTAGTCCAGACCATGCCGGGCTCGGTTGCAACCGGCTTCGGCAGCTCGACTGAATCGGCCTCCGGAGTTGGAGCGACAACTCCAATCACCGCCAGCGTGAATGGCGTGGTGTGGCAGGGCACGACGTACACGCTTGACGGCGTGAGCAATATGGAGCTCGAAAACTCATTCATGAACGTTGCGCCCCCGGTGGACGACATTGAAGAGGTCAAGGTATCGAGCAACAACTCCAGCGCCGATGTTGGAACCTATGGCGGCGCTCAGGTCAATGCGTTCATCAAGTCTGGGACTAACAACTGGCATGGCGGCGCTTATGAATATTTCAAGGATGCCGCCATGAGCGCCAATACATGGGCCAACGACCTGAACCATGTATCCAAAGCTCCATTTCTGAACAACGATTACGGCGCTTTGATAGGTGGACCCATTAAGAAGAACAAGGCCTTCTTCTTTGTAGGATATGAAGGAATCCGCTTGGACAAAGGCTTTACCTATACTCTCACTCTTCCCACAGCGCTCATGCGGCAGGGATTCTTCCCAGTTAGCCAATTCGGCGCCGGAATTTTTGATCCGCAAACCGGGGCTAAGTTCCCCCAGGTCCAGGCTCCGGATGGCTCCGGTCTCGCCTTTCAGATACCAGTGAGCCGTTGGGACCCGGTCGCTGCCCGCATGTTGGCAAACAATGCAATTTGGCCGGCGGAGCAGCGCGAGAGTGCGAGCAACAACTTCAGCCAGAACGTAACCGAAGCAACCCGGGTCCACAAATTCGATGTGAAGGTGGATTACCAGTTTCGGAGCCAGGATCACGCTTTTGTGCGCGAATCCTATGAGCGCAGCGATTTGAACGCTCCTACGCCAACACGGTTTCTGAATCCGTCTGCCGGCAGCGGCAACGTGAATTCGTTTCCGCGAGATCATAACGCCGCCATCGGCTACACCCATCTGTTCTCTGCCACCTCCATTAACGAGCTTCGGCTCGGCTTTGACCGGTTCTTCACCAGCGATTTCGGTAATGATCTGGGCAGCAACGAGAACACCGCATTAGGAATACCGAATGGCAATATCGCACAATTTCCGAATACTTCGGGATTGGCCGCTATGAGCATCAACAGCAATCAGGGCGTCAGCAATATCGCCCAAACCGGCACGCTGGGCTTCACCGATGCGGTCCGCTACACCAATACCTATCAGATTGTTGATAACTTTTCGTGGGTACGCGGCAAACACAATCTCGGAGTTGGGGCCGACTACCGGCGGCTGCAAGCTGCGGTAACCAATGCCGACCACCAACAGGCGGGGCAGTTCACCTTCGATCAAAGCTACACCGCCAGTTGCGTGGGTACTTCGGCAAAGTGCGCCGGCGGAGCGGGCTTTGCTGACTTTCTCTTAGGCTTGCCTACCAGCCTTACCCGTGACATCGTGAACACGGCTCCATCGACCCGGCTGAACCTGATCGGAGCTTACATTAAAGACGATTATCGTCTTACCAGGAATCTCACCGTCAATCTCGCGCTCCGCTGGGACCTGGTCACCTATCCGGTCGACAAGTTCAACCGCCAGTCGAACCTGAATATCAATACCGGCTTCCTCGACGTTGCGCATGATGGCAACCGCACGCCCAATGTGGTGAACAGTCACCACAATTTTGCGCCCAGGGTAGGACTTGCCTATTCACCTGACGATGGGCGCACGGCCTTTCGCGGAGCCTTTGGGCTTACTTACTTCCCCGACCATTTCGGCGCGGCCGGGGGAACGCTGGAACGCAACTGGCCGTGGTTCGAGGAGTACAGTATTGGGCAGGTGACACCGAACACACCCTGGGGCCAACTGAGCGCAACCACCAACTGCGTTACTCCTGCTGGTCCAGTCGCCAATTGCTTTGTCGGCCTTCCCGGATTTGTTCCGCAGGTCATCACCCCTCAAATTACCCCATCACCCGCGGCGGCGCTCTACTATGTCCCCAGGCATTTCCAGCCGGATACGGTCGCAATGTGGAATGTCGGTGTCCAGCGCGAGCTCACTCCCACCACCGCTCTGGATATCGCCTACGTGGGAACGCGCGGCGCCAACCTGTTCCGCTCCTACAACATTGACGTCTCCTATCCTGGGCCCGGCATCATTGGCCCCGCCACTGACGTGCCAAAAACGATTGGCGCGCTGCAGGCAAACCGCTTTTTCAGCACCTTGGGTTGCATTCAGTCCAGTGCGACCGCGACCATCTTTCGTAACGGCGCAACGATTCCGGTGTGCATCAATGGACCGCTGGCGACGATTCAAGCCGTCAACATGCGCACTTCCAATGGTTACTCCAGGTATGATGCCCTGCAGGCCCGATTCACCAAGGGCTTCTCGCACGGATTGCAGGCTCTTCTCTCGTACACGTGGTCGAAAGAAATTGACGATCTGACCATCTTTGTTCCTTACGACGACAGGTTTAACCGCGGGTTAGGCACTGCGTCTGCTCCCGATATTCCTCACAACTTCATTGCCAGCTTCGTCTATGAATTGCCATTCGGCAAAGGGCGTGACTGGATGTCCAACGCTCCAACGGTTGTGGATACCATTCTGGGCGGCTGGCAACTCAGCGGCATCACCAAGCTCCAGCATGGAACTCCTCTTGTGATTACAAACAGCACAGCCAACAACGGCGGCCTGAACTCCGGCTTCACCAATCGCGCAAACTTCAATAGCTCGCAGTGCGGCAATACCGCGGGAATTGTTAACAAGCCGAATACCTTGTCCAAAACTCCGGGAATACAGTGGTTCGATACGCAGTGTTTCTCCGACGGAAGCACCGCTGTTTTGGGGAATGCGGTCGCCGGCAATGCCTGGGGACCGGGTCTTGTGAACTTCGATCTGAATCTCTCGAAGACCATAAGAATCCGGGAAAGCATGGGCCTGAAAATTGGGCTGGACGCTTTCGATGCCTTGAACACCCCGCATTTCAACAATCCCAGCACGGGATGCTGCACAGGGCAGAACTCGGCCTTCGGGGTGATTACAAGCGCGCAAACGCCGCGGCAGCTACAGTTAGGAGCGAAGTTCTCGTTCTAGTGGCGTGTTTCATAAATAGGAATGTGTCATGGGCACGGGTGGTAGCCCATGGCTTTAGCTCAGCATGATCGGATGAAACCAGCTATCGATAATCAGACAAATGTCTCGCTAACTATCGGATATCGTGCCGCTACCCAAGCCTGAAAGCCGCCTGCCAGCGGACGCACGCGGGTAAAGCCCAGCTTCTTGAGTTGCAGCGCCACCCGGGCGCTGGAGGCCTCGCCCGGTCAAGTGCAGTACAGAATGAGATCGCGGTCCTTGGGAATTTGTATTGAATAAGCGGCGATCTCCTCCGGCTTGATGCGGAGCGCGCCCGGCAACGTGCGCGGATCGTGCAGATAATCCAGCGCATGGCGCAGGTCCACGATCGCCAGCGGTTGCCCTTGCTCCAGCATCTGCTGCAGTTCTGCGGGTGAGACGCGGGCCATGCGCAGCTCATGCAGCAGCCGCTGCCGGTTTATATACTTCCAGACAATATTTCCCATAATCGCTGCTATACCCAACCCCAGCAGCCACACCACAACCGCCTGCGCCAGTTGCGTGCCAGACATTTGCCGCGCTGGTATGTAACCCATCAGCCCGATCGAGAGTGCCCATAAGATCGAACCCGCCACGCTGAAGACGACAAAGCGCCAGGGCTGCATGCCCAAGGTTCCAGCCAAAGGAGGCACCACACGTCCCACTCCGGGAACAAATTTGGAGTAGAGCAGCGAATATTCGGCGTGCTTCTCCATAACGCGCTTCGACCCGCGTACACAGGAATCCGGCGACAGTGAGAGGCGGCATAGCAAACGCAGTGCCTGGGGGCCGCGACGCCGTCCCAGCTCGTACCAGAGCAGGTCTCCCAGCAGAAAAGCTACCGACGTGAGAGTCACAGCCCAAATCAGGCTCATGCGGCCTGTCCCGGCCAGCGCCCCCGCCGTGATCATGAGAGGCATCAGCAGCAGCGGAAACCCGATGCGCTCTGCGAG
>DASREY010000153.1:0-5793 GCA_035651775.1 Terriglobales bacterium | reverse complement strand
GATTTATGAGGCCATTGTGAAGGGCGAAGCCGCCATTGAACCTGGCGTGCCTGAGTCATTCAACGTACTGATTCGCGAATTGCAGTCACTCTGCCTGGATGTGGAGCTGATTAAAACGATTGAAGGCGGCAAGAAACAGGTTGCCGCAGCGGCTGACTAATGAATGAAAGCAGGGCGCAAGCCCTGCTTTATTCCCAGTCCAGCCCCGTCTCAACTCCGGACCGCCCCCGGACGAGAGTTGAGAGCGAGAGAGACAGCATTAACCGGGAGCCGCTCGCGGTAGCGTTAAGGCCGCAGGAGGAACACCTTGTACCGTTCAAGTCCGTTTGATCTGGGCAACACAATTACCGATTTCGATTCCATTCGAATCAGCCTGGCTTCGCCGGAAAAGATCCGCAGCTGGTCTCATGGCGAGGTGACCAAGCCGGAAACCATCAACTACCGCACCTTTAAACCGGAGCGCGATGGACTTTTCTGCGCTCGCATTTTCGGTCCGGTTACGGACTGGGAATGCCTGTGCGGCAAATACAAGCGCATGAAGCACCGCGGTGTAATCTGCGACAAGTGCGGCGTTGAAGTCACACTGTCAAAAGTTCGCCGTGAGCGCCTGGGCCACATTGAGCTGGCTTCGCCCTGCTCGCACGTGTGGTTCTTCAAGGGCCTGCCTTCACGCATCGGACACCTGCTCGATATTTCACTGCGCGATCTCGAGTCAGTGCTTTATTTCGAGTCATACGTGGTGGTGGATACGGGCGATGCTCCGGTAAAAGAGCGCGAAGTCATCAAGGAAGAGCAGCGCTTCCGCGAGCTTGACCAGCAGTTCCGTGCCACCGGCTTTAAGGCCATGATGGGCGCTGAGGCCATCAAGGAAATTCTTAAGCGGGTGGAAGTGGAAGAGCTTTCGGTCGATCTGCGCGAGAAGATGAAGCATGAGACCTCGCTGCAGAAGCGGTTGAAATATGCCAAGCGCCTGAAGGTGGTCGAGGCCTTCCGCCGCAGCCAGAACAAGCCGCAGTGGATGATCCTGGACGTGATCCCGGTGATTCCGCCTGAGCTCCGTCCGCTGGTTCCATTGGATGGCGGCCGGTTCGCGACGTCTGATCTGAATGATCTCTATAGGCGCGTCATTAACCGCAACAATCGTCTCAAGAAGCTGATGGACCTGCATGCTCCAGAAGTGATCGTGCGCAATGAAAAGCGCATGCTGCAGGAATCCGTCGATGCTCTGTTCGACAACGGCCGCCGCGGCCGCGTGCTGCGTGGCGCCAACAATCGCCCGCTGAAGTCACTCTCTGACACGCTGAAAGGCAAGCAGGGACGCTTCCGCCAGAACCTGTTGGGCAAGCGCGTGGACTACTCAGGCCGTTCCGTGATCGTGGTCGGCCCCGAGTTGAAGCTACACCAGTGCGGATTGCCCAAGAAGATGGCGCTGGAGCTGTTCAAGCCGTTCATCTATCACCGCCTGGAGCAGATTGGCCACTGCACCAACATTAAGCAAGCCAAGGAAATGGTGGAGCAGCAGGAACCGATTGTTTGGGACATCCTGGAAGAAGTAATTAAAGACCATCCAGTGTTGTTGAACCGCGCTCCAACGCTACACCGTCTGGGCATTCAGGCATTTGAGCCGGTGCTGGTGGAAGGCAAGGCCATCAAAATCCACCCGCTGGTTTGCACCGCGTTTAACGCAGACTTTGACGGTGACCAGATGGCAGTACACATTCCGCTGTCGCCGGAAGCCCAGGTTGAAGCCAGCGTATTGATGTTGTCATCGCACAACATTCTTTCACCGGCGTCAGGCCAGCCGATCACCGTGCCCACGCAGGACATGGTGCTTGGTCTTTACTACCTGACCAAGAGCAAGCCGGGCGCAAAAGGTGAAGGCCGCGCGTTCGCAAATATTGAAGACGTGCTGCTTGCGCTGGAAGCTGGTGAAGTGGAGACGCTTACACCGATTCGCCTGCGCTACAGCGGCGAGGTCATCGACCTGACACAGGCGTACGACGACCAGGACATCGTTCACACAGAGCCGGTCAACTTTGAGCGGCAGTACATCAATACGACCGTGGGCCGCACGATTTTGAATGACCATCTGCCTGAGGGAATGCCATTCATCAACGGCCTGCTCAAGAAGAAAGGCATTGGCCAGCTGGTGAACTACACCTATCTGCGTTTTGGCCTGGAAGTAACGGTCAAGATGCTGGATGAGGTAAAGGAAACCGGCTTCCGCTATGCAACACGCGCGGGTCTTTCTATCGGCATTGATGACATGGTGATTCCGGAGCACAAGAAGAGCCTGGTGCGCGACGCGGAAAAACAGGTCATCAACGTTCAACAGCAATATCTTGACGGCGCCATCACGAATGGTGAACGCTACAACAAGGTGATTGAAATCTGGTCAAACGTGACGGAAAAGGTCGCGGACGAGATGTTCGGCAACATGCAGGAGCTGGACAAGTCAGGCCAGATGAACCCGATTTACGTCATGGCCGACTCCGGCGCTCGCGGATCGAAACAGCAGATTCGCCAGCTCTCCGGTATGCGCGGCCTGATGGCCAAGCCTTCGGGCGAAATCATTGAGACGCCCATCACGGCAAACTTCCGTGAAGGGCTGACCGTGCTGCAATACTTCATCTCAACGCACGGCGCGCGTAAAGGTCTGGCTGACACGGCGCTTAAGACTGCCGACTCAGGCTACCTGACCCGCCGCCTGGTTGACGTAGCGCAGGACGTGATCATCAGCGAGCAGGATTGCGGCACCGTGGACGGAATCTATGTAGGCTCCATTGTTGAAGCTGGAGACATCATTGAGCCGCTGCGCGACCGCATTGTGGGCCGCGTTTCGCTGGAGAAGATCAAGGACTACGAAGGCAACGTGATTGTCGATGTAAACGGAGAGGTCACGGAAGAGCTGGCCAATGCGATTCAGGCTGCCGGCATTGAACGGGTGAAGATCCGCTCCGTGCTCACCTGCGAATCCAAGCGCGGCGTTTGCATCGCCTGCTACGGACGCAACCTGGCCTCAGGCCGGCTGGTTGAGCTGGGCGAGGCAACCGGCGTGATTGCGGCGCAGTCCATCGGCGAGCCGGGCACGCAGTTGACGATGCGTACCTTCCACATCGGCGGTACGGCGTCGCGAGTGTCTGAACAGTCGCGGTTGGAAGCGCGCAGCAATGGCATGGTTCGCTTCATTAACCTGCAAACCGTGAAATCAAAAACCGGCGATCTGGTGGTAATGAACCGCGCTGGATCAATTGCCGTGGTGGACGATAAAGGCCGCGAAAAAGAGCGGTACTCAATCGTGTACGGCGCCCGCGTGAAAGTCACGGATGGGCAGCAGGCGAATCTGGGCCAGGTGCTGGCAGAGTGGGACCCATACACCTTCGCTATCCTGACCGAAATCGGCGGCACTGTGCAGTTCAAAGACTTGCAGGAAGGCGTGACGCTCCACGAAGAAGTGGACGAAGTGACCGGGCTTTCCCGCCACGTGGTGGGCGAGTCGCCGGACGAAAAGCGCCAGCCGGCAATCGCGATCAAAGGCAAATCAACCCGGCGTTACCTCATGCCGTCTCGCGCGCACTTAATGGTGCAGGATGGCGATGAGGTGCATCCAGGCGACGTGCTGGCAAAGATCCCGCGTGAAACCACCAAGACCAAGGACATCACAGGTGGTCTGCCGCGCGTGGTTGAGCTGTTTGAAGCCCGCAAGCCGCGTGAAACCGCGATCATCAGCGAAATTGATGGCGTGGTGAAATTCGGCGAAGTGAGCAAGGGCCAGCGCAAAATCTACGTGGTGGCCGATAACGGAACCGAAAAAGAATACTCGGTGCCCAAGGGCGTCCACATCAACGTGCAGGAAGGCGAGCGCGTGCGCGCCGGCGAGCCGCTGATGGATGGCCCGCTCAACCCGCATGACATTCTTGCCGTACTCGGTGAGAAGGAACTGCAGGCTTATCTGGTGAACGAAATCCAGGAAGTCTATCGTCTGCAGGGCGTCACTATCAGTGACAAGCACATTGAAGTGATTGTCCGCCAAATGATGCGTTGGGTGAAGGTGGAAGATGTGGGCGATACCAGCTTCCTGCTGGAGCAGCAGATCGATAAATTCCGCTTCATGGAAGAGAATAACCGGGTGATCGCTAATGGTGGCCGTCCGGCAACGGGCCGTCCGTTATTGCTCGGTATCACCAAGGCATCGCTCTCCACGGAGTCATTTATTTCCGCTGCTTCGTTCCAGGAGACCACCAGGGTGCTTACGGAAGCCTCAATTCAGGGTGCTGTGGACCATCTGCGCGGCCTCAAGGAAAACGTCATTGTGGGCCGCTTGATTCCGGCAGGCACGGGCATGGAGCACTATCGCGGTGTGAAGCTGGCTCCGGAGCTCGAGCAGGCTGCCGCCAAGGTGCAGGAAGAAGTCTCACAGGCATACGCCGAAGCAGAGCGTGCGCTCGAGCTTCTGCGCCAGGAAGGCGAAGCCGAAGAGATGGCTGCCGAGTAAACAATCATTTCCTAATCAACAAACAATCGGGCTGGAGAAATCCAGCCCGATTTTATTTTAGTATCAAGTCGAGGCCAAAGCCCAAATGTATTGTCCCAAATGTGGGGATGTGATGGTGGAAGAAGGGAACATATTCACATGTGTTAAAGGCCGAATGCCCACATCGATAGACCTCGCCAGACGATTACGGGAATTTGCCGCGACCAGTGGAGGAACAACCTCCTCTCCCGCCTCTGCCCTCGGCGGAAAGTGGTTCTGCCCCTGCTGCGCTACGTTTCTTGAGGAGCGCAAAGAACATTATGAATGCGCTGGCTGTGGCAGGAATTTAGGTAAATCGGTGATCTCTATTCCGGTCGAGTTCCATCCCCATTGGACAAACAATCGATGGAGATAACAAGGTTGGCCAGATACTAAAACTAGAATTCGCGAAAAGAATCAACGGGCTTTACGAAGCTGGTCAAAGCGTTTAGCGAGGTCCAGAAGCGAGATCCCGAGAGCGTCACAAATGTCGGCCATGTCGATAAGATCGATCCTGCGGCCACCCAGTTCACACCGATTTTCGTTGGAACCATGTGTGAAAAACGAACAGCGCCCCAGCTTTGGTCTTGTCAAGATGTACTATTTCGCAATTGATTCGCCTAAATAAGTGCGTTAAAGTAAGTCAGCCCTGAGGGGTGAGCAAGGCGAGTTCTTTGAAAATTTAGCCATCGGCGATCAGCTAAACCACTCCTGAGAAGTTTGCGACCTACTGCTGTTAGGTTGGGTCTGCGATTGGGATTGGGTGACGCCGGTTGACCCAAGGGAGACCCAAGCGTCACGCCTGGGTCGCGCAAGGGTAATGCAAGCGTCGAATGGAAGAAGCGCTTTGTTTTCAACAGAAAATGAAAAAGGCTGGGTGGGGATCATTCGCCGCGAATCACGCACGTCTGGCTGGGATGACTTTGCTCATACCAATGTGAAACGCGCGGATCCACGCCAGATTGGATGACTTTTTGCGAGTCACGCGAAAACCACGCGTGCTGGACCAGTTGGAATGTAATGGGATGATCGGGGAGGGGGGTACCCCTCCCCACAAAATGCCATGCGGCTTCAGGCGACTTTTTCCTGCGATCCGCAACGCTTGCAGCCAACCACAATTTTGCCGCGGCGGGCACGCAAGCTGTTTTGGAAGTTTGCCCAGCGAGGGCCTTTATCTTTATTTTCCTGGGCGGGTCGGCGCTCGTTAGGCTCGTCAACCTTATAAATGCGTGGCTCACGCAGGGTTTCTGGCGCACCTGCAGAAGGCACTTCCGGCGTGG
>DASREY010000152.1:0-4843 GCA_035651775.1 Terriglobales bacterium | reverse complement strand
GACCTTGTCGGTTGCAAGGAAACGCGAGACGCGCGCCAAATCGTGATGCGCCCCCACGGCCACTACGAAGCTGATATCGTGCGAATAACGGGGATCGCAGGCCGCCAGCAAGGCCAAGCCACCGGCGAAGCTGAGACCCATCACGCCAACAGAGTCGCGATTCAGCTTTTGCCGCAGAAAGTGCGCTGCCAACCCGATGGTCTCGATGGACTGGGGATCAATTCGATAGTCCGCCAACTCGCTTACCTCGGGTGTGAGCACGGCCACACCGCTTTGCGCGAAGGCATGGGCAAAGCTCATCAGCCGTGGTTCCTCGATCCCAAGGTGGTGAATGCCGTGGACAAGCACGATTCCCGCCGGCTCTGTGACTCCCTGAGGCATGTAGAGCCGAGCACGCACGCTGCCGGAAGCGGTATCAAGATTTAGAGTAGTGGCTTCAACCTCGTGGGTTCCGAACTCACCCAGCGTGCCCGGGTGGTCGGGACTATTCATGCGGAGCAGCAGTGAAGTGGCGCGCTGGTAATCGTGCGCCGGAGTAAAAGGCAGGGCGCCTGCCAGCAGCAGAAGCGCACAGAGGGCGATCTTGGGCAGCAACAGCCAGCGTTTGCGACGGGTGGGTTTCAAGAGAAGAGAATTGTATTACAGAAGCACTCAGCAATCAGCACTCAGCATTCAGCCAAAGCCGGTTAACCACAAAGGACACAATGGATCTCACCAAGGACACAAAGAAAATCAAAGGCGGTTTTGCTGTCGGGCGCATTCTGAAACTCGAAACTGTTTTGTTTGGGCTGAATGCTGATTGCTGAGTGCTGAATGCTTACCAAGCTATCTCAGATCTCTAGAATCACCGGCATAATCAGCGGGCGGCGGGCTGTGTTCTTGTTAATGTAACGCTTTAGGTCCTGGCGGATTTTTTCTTTGATTACGCCGTAATCGGCTTTTTCTTCTGCGCTGGATTCTTCCAGGGTTTTCATGACGATGGTGCGCGCCTGATCGAGGAAGCCGTCTTCCTCAGCCAAACCACCGGCACCGGCGAAGCCGCGCATCACGATCTCTGGAGTTGCTTCTACGCGTCCGGAAAGTTTGTTAATGGCGATGATGGGCAGCACGATGCCGTCTTCGCCGAGATGGCGGCGGTCGCGGATCACCAGGTCTTCGACTACATCGGTCATCGAGCCGGAATCGATGCAAACCCGGCCTACGGTGACACGGCCGGCCTTGCGCGCGCCCAGCTCGTCAATTTCCAGAATGTCGCCGCTTTCAATTTGTATGACCTGGCCTACGGCGCCGTGCATGGTTGCGGCCAGCTCGCCGTGGCGGCGCAGTTGCCGGTATTCACCGTGGATGGGAATGAAGTAGCGCGGCTTTACGAGGTTGATAATGAGCTTGAGCTCTTCCTGGCTGGCGTGTCCGCTGACGTGGACGGGAGGAGTCGAACCGTCTTCGTAGACGACATGGGCTTCGCGGCGGAAGATATGGTCAATCATGCGGTAAATGCTTTTTTCGTTTCCGGGAATAATGCGGGAGGAGAGCACGACGGTATCGCCGGGTTCTATGCGGGCGTGCTTGTGGTTGTCTACCGCGGCGCGTGACAGGGCAGACATGGGCTCACCCTGGGTGCCGCTGATGAGCACGCAAACTTTCTCCGGGGGGTAATTCTTCAGGTCGCCGGGATGAATCAGCACGCCGTTGGGAATTTCGATATATCCCAAATCTTCGGCAATCTCCGACGAATTGGTCATGGAGCGGCCAACCAGCGCGACCTTCCGGCGGTATTCATGCGCCAGCTCGAATGCCAGCTTGATGCGATGAATGGAAGAGGAAAAGCAGGATATAAAAATCCGCCGGTCCGCGCGGGTGAATACCTCGTCGAATTTGCGACGCACCGCCCGTTCACTGGGGGTGTAGCCGGGACGCTCTACGTTGGTGGAATCCTGCAAGAGCGCAAGCACGCCTTCTTTCCCGTATTCGGCGAAGGCATGCAAATCAAACAGACGATTATCTGTGGGAGTAGGGTCAACCTTGAAATCGCCAGTGTGAATGATGACCCCTAAGGGGGTATGAATCGCCAGCGCCACGCAATCAACGAGGCTGTGGGTTACCTGGATAGGATGAATGGTAAACGGCCCAATCTGAAAGCGCTTGCCGGCCTCAATCGTATGTAATTTGGCGTTTTCCAGCAGGCCATGCTCTTCCAGCCGGTCTTCCACGTAGGCCAGCGTGAACTCGGTTCCGTAAACCGGTACGTTTATTTCGCTGAGCACCCAGGGAAGACCGCCGATGTGGTCCTCGTGGCCATGCGTCAGCACGATTGCCCTGACCTTATCGCGATTTTCGATAAGGTAGGTGATGTCAGGCACAACGATGTCTACCCCTAACAGCTCCGATTCAGGGAACATCAGGCCGGCATCAATGACGATGATGTCATCTTGCCAGCGCAGGGCCATGCAGTTCATTCCGAACTCGCCCAGGCCACCTAAGGGCACGATATGGAGTTTCCCAGCAGGCATTCAATGAAGGCTTGAAAGCTATGATGCTAGCATACGCGAAGGTCACGTCCGGTGATTTGTTATTGTGACATGGAATTTCGTTGAAGAAAGATGGTTCGCTCCTTTGGGCCGGGCGCTTTGTTTTGTGCCTTCGAAGATTTTTATGGGAGCAATAAAATTTTCGAATTGTCGCGCACTATCCGTCTGGGGGAATTTAATGCATAATTAATTCACCTCCCAGGAAACGGTCTTCTCAGTTACGGCGCAACAAAATCCAGACTTGCAGATGAGGCTGTGTTTTCGACCCTCGCTCATCCGGATGGTTTTGCTGGGAATTTTGTTCTTAGCTTCCGGAAAAATAACTGCCTACCCGGCAGGGCCAAACCCAGAGCCCGCGCTGCCGGCGAACCCCCGCTATGCTTTTGAGCATATTGAACGCGCAGGCCTGAGCACAAAAACAGTCACCGCCCTGCTCCAGGACCGCCTGGGATTTCTTTGGATCGGCACGCAGAGCGGCCTGCTGCGCTTCGATGGCACCGACGTAGTCGCATTTACCCGTGAAGATGGATTGCCTACCGGTTTCATCGACCAGCTCTTGCTCGGCCCTGTAGGCACGGTATGGGTAGGCACCGCGTCTGGAATCGCGCACTTCAACGGCAAGCGCTTCGTGGAATTGAAACTGCCATCACCTACGATGAGCATCCAGCCGATTCACCAGCTTTTTGCCATCGACAAGCGAAATGGGATCTATATTGCCACTACAGACGGGTTGCTGTGGATCGATGGCTTCGATCCCAATCACTCCCGTCTGGTGACCAGCAAAGATAGCCTGCCGCGGGGAACAATCGATGCTCTCTATTCCGGCTCAGACGGCGTCCTGTGGTTTGCGGTCGGGCACCGCCTAGGCCGGCTCCGCACGCCGGCTTCGCAGCCCGAAGTCCTGCCCACAGGTATTGGAAGACCTAACGAGGCGATTATCGCCATTCTGGTGGATGGCGAACAAAACCTCTGGGTGAGGACCAGCGAGCACCTGGACCGCTTCAACCTGGGCACAAGCCAATTCACCATGGACGATGCCGGCATTCCCGGCGCCAACGATTTTGGCGGGCCTTCGTTCGACAGGCAGGGCAATCTCCTGGTGCCGACGGTAAACGGCCTGTTCCGGCGCATTAATCATCACTGGGAGGCTTATGGCGAGAAGCAGGGCATGTCGTCGGAGGCGGTTTTTGCCGCTCTCGAAGACCGCGAGGGCGCCATCTGGATTGGCTACGGCGGCATAGGACTTGATCGCTGGCCCAATCCGACCACGTGGTCCGCATGGAGCAAGGCTGAAGGACTGCCCGACAACGTGGTCTGGTGCACGCTGCGTGACCGGCAGGGGCGGCTCTGGGTTGGAACCAACAAAGGGCTGGCCCTCTGGAACCCAGCCTCGCACTCATGGCGCATTTGGAAGCAGGCGCAGGGGCTGGCAGGCTCAATTGTGCGGCAGTTGGCCCTGGCAAAGGATGGTTTTATCTGGGTGCTCTCCTATCCTGGAGGGTTGACCCGCATTGATCCCGTGACATTACAGCTTCGGCGAGTGGCAATCGAACCCGCGAATGCACGTGATCCAACAGGGATGGCGGTCGCACCCGACAACAAGCTTTGGATTGGCAATGCCCAGTATCTGAAGACGGTCAGCAACGAGAATGGCAGGCCGGTCTTTCGTAATGTGGGCTTTCCTCCAGAGATCATGCACTCCACCAGCCATCCGGTGTTCTCGCCTGATGGCATATTGTGGACATGCGGCCGCGGGGGCGTCTCCCGCTTTGACGGCAAACATTGGCTGCACTTCACCACAAAGGACGGACTCCGCTCTGACGTTGTCACCGAGATTGTTCCTGCCAGCGGCAATGAGATTTGGTTTCGTTATGACGAAGCGCTGGGTTTAGGGCATCTGCGGCTTTCTGGAACGACAGCCAGAGTGGAGCACATAACCACGGCTGATGGGCTCAGAGCAGACGCCATCTACATGATCGGTCTTGATCATACCGGCAAGGTATGGACCGGGGGAGATAGCGGCATTTCCGTCATCGATCCGCAAAGGCACATTACCAACCTCACCCGATCTGAAGGCCTTATCTGGGACGACATCAGCGCTGCGGCCTTCGGAGTGGAAGCAGACGGAAGTGTATTGATTGGCACCAGCCGGGGTTTGTCTCACTACGCTCCGGGCAAAGGTGACCTGGCCCAGGCCGTGCACTCCGTCCCTGTGGTCATTACATCGGCTCGGCTGGGCAATCAAGAACGGCTGGCGGAGACGAACCCGGAGGCACGATACAGCGAACGCGTATTTTCAGCGCGCTTTGTGCCCC
>DASREY010000151.1:0-13327 GCA_035651775.1 Terriglobales bacterium | reverse complement strand
TTCATAATGCGCTCCATACCACGCCGGAAGGGAAGCATCTGGCCGATGCGGGTGATTTGCCCCTCGGCGAAGATGCAGACGATCTGTCCCTGCTGAATGGCCTCGCTGGCAGTGCGCAGAGCGCGAATCATCTCTCGCGGGCGAAGCTGCGATGAAATCGGAATGGCCTCGCCCAGCTTGGCCAGTGGCTTGATCATGGGAAGGTCATAAATATCTTTGAACATGATGAAGCGCACAAAGCGATCGGTCGAGGCTACCAGCAGAAGCGCATCCATGAACGAGAGGTGGTTGCTGACAAACAGCGCGCCGCCTTTGGAAGGAACATTTTCGCGTCCTTCGACCTTAATGCGATATACCGTGCGTGTCGCCATCCACAGCAGCAGCCGGACCAGCGCCTGCGGCAGCAGCATCAGCGAATAAACTGTCGCAGCCAGGGTAAGCAAGCCGCCGACCAGGAAGATCGCTGCAGGCGACAGGTGCAGTAACTTCAAACTGGTATGTGGGATGGCTGCGCCGCTGGTGAGCGCGTAGTAACATCCTGACGCCAGAAAGACGCCTACAAAAGAAAGCAGGTTCGCGGCAGCCAATACGGAGCCTTTGCGCTCCTCGCTCGGCCGATGCTGCATAACGGCGCTCACAGGAACAATAAAGAAGCCGCCGAAGAATCCCAGGGCAGCAAGCAGGGCAACCACTTGGACGAAGGCGAGTCCGTGAAGAAACAGCACCGCCGAAAACACGGTCATCCCGATTGCGCCCAGTGGAACCAGCCCGTATTCAATCTTGTTTCCCGAAAGATACCCTGCGGCGATGCTGCCCAGGCCCATGCCCAGCGCTAGCGCGACCAGCATGTATCCGATGTGGCTTTCATCGAGGTGCAGGATATCGGTTCCCAAAATGAAAATGTTGAGCTGGAGCAGGGTTCCCAGGAAAAAGAAATAAGTGTTGCTCATGATCGCCAGCCAGAGCAGACGGTCCTGACGGGCGTACTGGATTTCGCGCCACAGATCGGCAACGAAATTGAAATGGAACTTACACGCCGGATTGGCTGCAGGCACCCGCGTGATGCCAAAGCTTGTTCCCAGGCCGGTGAACGCCAAAGCTACCAGCAACGCCCCGGACCAATACTGCCGGCCGTGAAAGTATTGCGCCAGAAACGGACCTGTGGCGGTGCCCAGAATGATGGCAAGAAAAGTTCCCAGCTCGATCACGCCATTGCCCCAGGAGAGCCGTTCGCGCGGCAACAGCTCGGGCAGCAAACCATATTTAGAAGGACCAAAGATGGCGCTGTGCACTCCCATCAGGAAAACTGCGGTCAGCAGCAGCGCGGGAATGGAAAAAAATAACCCGCAGGTGGCGGCCAGCATGATGCCAATCTCAAAAAACTTGATGCAGATCGTGGTGGTGCGCTTGCTGAAACGGTCTGCAAAGAAGCCGCCATACATCGAGAACAAAATGAAGGGCACGGCAAAAATGGCGCCCACCGCCGGAACCATTTTGTCGCGCAGCTCCTGCGAGAAACCCATGCTGAGCACCAGCACGGTCACCAGCTTTTGCAGTGCGTTGTCGCTGAAAGCGCCCTGGAACTGGGTGACGATCAGGCTCCAGAAGCCGCGCCTCCAATTTTCGGGTGCAGCCGGAAAACTTGCCGAATGTGTTTGTTCCATAGATTTGGATGAAAGTGGAGATGTTATAGCAAATAAAGCCCTTGGCTACTAGCTCATAGTTAAGAACGAACAAGGCAGGCTTTCTTGCAAATTGCCTGGCATGCCGCCGCAAAATCCTAATTTTACCGATGTCCTCCGAGTGTTTGCTTTTTGAAGCTCGAAACTGGCCCTTGCGGCATTATGTAGTTTGAGCGCCAACATCTTTTATACTTGGCTTACCTGAATGCTTCTGACCATCACTACTACCAAAGCTCCGGCTACGGACCTGGGCTATCTATTGCACAAGAATCCGTCGCGCCTGCAATCGTTTCCGTTGGCGTTCGGGGAAGCGCACGTGTTCTATCCTGAAGTTGCCGCCGAGCGTTGCACCGCCGCCTTACTGCTCGATATTGATCCCGTCGGATTGGTTCGCAAGAAACGCGGTCCTGCGGGCGAAGGCGGATTGCTGGAGCAATATGTCAATGATCGTCCTTATGTCGCATCTTCGTTCCTCAGCGTTGCTATTGCGAGGGTCTTTCGCAGCGCCATGGCGGGGACGAGCAAAGAGCGGCCTGAGCTGGTCGATGCGCCGTTGCCGTTTTTGGCTCGCGTTACCGTACTGCCTTGCCGTGGCGGCGAAGAGCTGCTGCGCAAGCTCTTTGAGCCGCTGGGATATCAGGTGCGGGTCAAGCACCATCCCCTCGATGAAAAGTTCCCGGAATGGGGAGCGGGGCCTTATTACACCGTCGAATTGGAAAATTCAGTTCCCCTGAAGCAATTGCTCACCCATCTTTACGTCCTGATTCCGGTGCTTGATGCCGACAAACATTACTGGATCGGCCAGGCCGAAGTGGAAAAATTATTGGAAAACGGGAAAGGATGGTTGCAGTCGCATCCCGAACGCGAGGCCATCGTCAGCCGCTACCTGCGCTTCCGCAAGCTCACGCGGCAAGCGCTGGCTCGCCTGGTGGAAGAAGAAGCGCCTGATGCCGATGAAGAGCAGGAACAGCGCAGCGAGCAGGAAATTGAGATTGAAAAACCCATCAAGCTTCACGAGATGCGCTTGCGCGCAGTGGCACAAGAGCTGAAAGAGAGTGGGGCTAAACGCGTACTCGACCTGGGCTGCGGCGAGGGCAAGCTGTTGCGCGAGTTGCTGAAAGAAAAGGAATTCGAAGAAATTGTGGGCATGGATGTTTCTTACCGCAGCCTCGAGATTGCGCAGGAGCGCCTGCGTCTCGACACCATGCCGGCAACCCAGAAAAAGCGCATCCGGCTCTTTCAGGGGTCGTTAATGTATAAGGATAAACGGCTTGCCGGCTTCGACGCCGCTGCGGTGGTAGAAGTGATCGAGCACCTCGATGAGCCGCGGTTTGCCGCCTTCGAGCGCATGCTCTTCGGGCACGCGCAGCCGGGGCGCATTGTCATCACCACTCCTAATGCGGAATACAACGTGCGTTTTCCCACGCTGCCTGCCGGCCAGTTCCGGCATAAGGACCATCGCTTCGAATGGAGCCGCAATCAATTCCAGAATTGGGCAACGGCTACGGCGCAAAAGTTTGGCTACAAGGTGGAGTTTCGCCCAATTGGAGAAGAAGATCCCGAAGTGGGAGCACCCACGCAGATGGGGGTCTTCAGCCGATGAAGATTACAATCCCCGAACTTTCTCTGGTTGTGCTGGTAGGCCCCTCCGGATGCGGCAAATCCACCTTTGCCCGCAAGCACTTCAAATCCACCGAGGTGCTCTCTTCCGATTTTTGCCGTGGACTTGTTTCCGACGACGAAAATGACCAGACCGCAACCACAGACGCCTTCGCGGTGCTTCATTTCATTGCGCGCAAGCGCCTGGCCGCCGGCCGGCTCACGGTGATTGACGCCACCAATGTGCAACCCGAAGCGCGGCAGCCATTGGTTGCCATCGCGCGCGAATTCCACACCATTCCTGTGGCCATGGTTCTCAACATTCCGGAGAGGCTTTGTCTGGAGCGCAATCGCACGCGCCCCGACCGGAACTTCGGCCCTCATGTCATTCGCAACCAGACGCAGCAGTTGAGGCGCTCCATCCGCGGATTGGAGAAAGAAGGCTTTCGCCATGTTCATGTCTTCTCCTCGCCGGAAGAGGCGGAAGCGGTTGAAATCGAGCGCCAGCCGCTGTGGAACAATCTCAAGCACGAACATGGCCCCTTCGACATCATTGGTGACGTGCACGGCTGCATTGATGAGCTGCTGACCCTGCTCTCGAATCTCGGATACAAAATAGAAAGCAACGGAAAAGCTTGCGCCATCACTCCGCCCGCAGGTCGCAAGGCAGTGTTTGTCGGTGATCTGGTGGATCGTGGCCCCGGAATTCCGCAGGTACTGCGGCTGGTGATGCAGATGGTTTCGGAAGGCGCGGCATTCTGCGTCCCTGGCAACCACGACATAAAGCTGCTGCGAAAGCTGCGCGGCAAAGAAGTCAAAGTAACCCACGGGCTGGCAGATTCCCTTGCGCAACTCGAAAATGAGCCGCCTGAATTCAAGCAGGAGGCCGCCAAGTTTCTTGACGACCTGGTGAGCCATTACGTCCTTGACGACGGCAAGCTGGTCGTCGCCCATGCCGGCATGAAAGAGGAGATGCAGGGACGAGGCTCCGGTGAAGTGCGTTCATTCGCCCTCTTCGGCGAGACCACCGGTGAGACCGACGAATTCGGGCTGCCGGTGCGCTACAACTGGGCAGCGGACTATCGCGGCAAAGCCATGGTCGTTTATGGACACACCCCGGTTGCCGAACCGCAATGGCTGAATCGCACCATCAACATCGATACTGGCTGCGTTTTTGGCGGCAAGCTGACGGCATTGCGTTATCCGGAAAAAGAGTTAGTGTCCGTGCCTGCGCTGAAGACCTATTACGAGTCGGCGAAGCCTTTTTTGAAAAAACCGGATGAATCGGCGACTGCTCCTCTCAGCGCCCAGCACGAGCACGATGAGCTGCTGGAAATTGATGACGTAATAGGCAAGAGAATCGTTGAGACCACGTTGCAGGGCAACATCACCATCCGTGAAGAGAACGCCATTGCTGCCCTGGAGGTGATGAGCCGCTTCGCGGTCAACCCCAAGTGGCTGATTTATCTTCCGCCGACTATGTCGCCCTGCGAAACCAGCGATGCGCCCGGGCTGCTCGAGCATCCCGCCGAAGCCTTTGCCTACTTCAAGAATCAGGGCGTGGAAAAAGTTATCTGCGAGCAAAAGCACATGGGCTCGCGCGCCGTCGTGGTGCTTTGCCGCGACCGGCAGACAGCGCTCAAACGGTTTGGCATCGTGCAGAATGAAATTGGCGTCTGCTACACGCGCACCGGCCGCCGCTTTTTTAACGATGCCGCCCTGGAATCCGAGTTTCTCTCCTGTCTCCATCGCGCGCTGGAATCGGCCGCGCTATGGGACGAGCTGAAGAGCGATTGGGTATGCCTCGATTGCGAGCTCATGCCTTGGTCCGCGAAAGCCCAGGATCTGCTGCGTCTGCAATATGCCCCCACCGGCTCAGCTGCCCGGGCAGCTCTGGAACGGGCAGTTTCAGCCTTGGAGCAATCCAGCCGCAATCAGACTGATGTCATGCCTCTGCTGGAGCACTATCGCGAAAGAGCAGAGATGGCAAAAGACTACGTCGAGGCTTACCGCCGCTACTGCTGGCCGGTGCACTCTCTTACCGATCTCAAGCTCGCGCCTTTTCATCTGCTGGCGTCAGAGGGCAATCTCCACGCCGATCAAGACCACCTCTGGCACATGCAGATGTTGGCGCGGCTTTGTGCTCAGGATTCCGCACTCTTACTCGCGACCCCGCACAAGCTGGTTGATCTGTCCAGTGAATCCAGCCAGCATGAGGCGGCACAGTGGTGGGAAGAACAGACCAGTTCGGGAAGCGAAGGTATGGTCGTCAAACCCCTAAGCTTCATCGTCAGGAATAAGCAGGGCATAGTTCAACCGGCGGTCAAATGCCGCGGCAGGGAATATCTCAGGATCATTTACGGTCCGGAATATACGTCCCTCGAAAATCTCAAACGGCTCCGCATGCGCGGGTTGGGAAGAAAACGCTCTCTTGCGTTGCGCGAATTTGCCCTGGGTATGGAATCGCTCAGGCGTTTTGTGCAACACGAGCCCTTGCGGCGGGTGCATGAGTGCGTTTTCGGCGTGCTCGCGCTGGAGAGCGAGCCGGTCGATCCGCGGCTGTAGATCTAAATTTTCCTATCCTGGTATCTTCCAGTTTCCAGAGATGCGCATTGATGGCCGGTCTCAGGTTGGGCAAGTGTGGCACAGCCGCCCCTTTCAGCAAGCAAACGCCGCAGTTTACAAGAAAGCTGACCGTGAGGCTTGTGTGTGCTTTTGAAACTCGAAACCTGAAACTGCCTTCGGCCAAGCTTCTTTCTTGCACATGGTCATGACTTAAAAATGGCGGCCATCTCCTTTGGGTTCACGGCTTCACCTGCGAAGGCAAAGGTACCGTGCTCCCGCATCTCGCGGGCGGCGCGAAGAAAGGCGCCGAGGGCGGTGCGGCAGAGCGCGCTGCCTACGCTGACGCGCTTGACGCCAATCGCCGCCAGGTCAGCCAGGCTCAGTTGAGCGCCTCGTAGTCCCATTACCACGTTCACCGGGCGATCCACAGATTTGATCACGGCGGCAATATCATCCTTGGTGGCTAGACCCGGCGCATACAGAACGTCGGCGCCCGCCTCCTGGTAGGCCTGCAGTCGCTTGATGGTGTTTTTGAGGTCTGGCCGGCCGTGCAAGTAGTTTTCTGCACGTGAGGTCAGTGTGAAAGGAAAGGGAAGAGCACGCGCCGCCGCTACTGCTGCGCGGATTCGCTCAGTGGCATGTTCGATTTCATAGATTGGATCGTCCGGGCGCCCGGTGGCATCTTCGATTGAGCCTCCTACAACTCCCGCGGCCGCTGCAAGTCTGATGGTTTCGGCAGCGATTTCAGGCGCATCTCCAAAGCCATTCTCAAGATCTGCGCTGACCGGCAGGTTGGTGGCTGAGGCGATCGCGGAGGCGTTCGCCAGTGTTTCCTCGCGGTCAAGCGTGTTGTCGCACCGCCCCAGAGAGAAGGCATAGCCCATGCTGGTAGTGGCCAGCGCCTCAAAGCCCAGGTGTGCCAGCAGGCGCGCAGTACCTGCATCCCACGGATTGGGAATGATAAAAGCGCCTTCACGCTGGTGGAGCGCGCGAAAGGCTTGTCCCTTCACAGCTTGCGTCGCCATCTCGGTGTGAGTTGTAGTCATCAATCTCCTCCTTGCTTTTAGCTTAGCTTCAAAATGGATAATGAGGAACGGCGAACAACGAAATGTTGTAGATTCCCAGGTAAGGGGATAAATGCAAAGTGCGTGATCGTCTGAGCACCGATTCTTCCGTTGACTGGGAACTGAGAACTTCCTTCTTACCTCGGTCTGGGGGAACGATAGAGTATTACTAATGAAGCTGGTAGAGAGATTGGCGCGAAGCAAGCAAGGGCAATACTTTTGCGCGCCTTGTTGGTGGGAGCTGGACAGTGCGGCTCGTTACGATCCGGAGTTGAAGTGCGCTTATCAGCGCCTGGCGCACAGGAAGTATCGTGCGCTAGCGAGGTGAGAGCAGCGATGCGGAGGGCTTGAATTCAAGAATGATTCTTAAACAAAAACAGGGAAGCCGTGAACTTAATCCACGGCTTCCCTGATCAGAAGCGACAGAGGCGATGTCTTTTAATTAGACGCACAACCACCACAATCAGTTGTTCTTTTTACAAAAAAGATTGAAGATTTTTGCGCTCGAAATTTTTGCAACGATCATCGGTATTAAGTAGTTTGGCTTAAGCACATTAATATGCGTATCTTTTCTGCCACGAACGATGTCGCGCCCCCAACCGAATCCAAAGTCATTCAAGAGAGGTTCGTGGAGGTCAATGGCTGCCACATTCGTTACTTGACCGGAGGTGAAGGCGCTCCGTTGATTATGATCCACGGTTTGCTGGGATATTCGTTTTCCTGGCGTTTTAATCTCGAAGCTCTTGCCCAGCATGCACGCGTTTACGCCCTCGATTTGCCGGGCACAGGATTTTCCGGCAGGCAGCCCGTCTGGCCGGGGGATCTGATCTCGCTGGCACAACTGGTGCTTGCCTTCATGCAGAAGATGGAAGTGAAGTCGGCCATTCTGCTGGGCAGCTCCCATGGTGGCGGAGTGGCGCTTGTGGCGGCTGCCAGCGCCAAGCAGCAGAACATCTCGATCAAGGCAATGATCCTGGTGTCGCCTATTAACTCATGGTCGAGCCAGGGAGCATTTCTTACCCGGGTTGCAGGGTCATTTATTGGCGGAGGAATTTTTCGGTCCATGGCCTGGTGCCTGGCGCCGCTGCACGGCAGAATTCTGATGCGGATGTATGGCGATCCGCGGCGTGTAACGCCAGAAACCGTCGAAGGCTACAGCCGGGGCATTGCAGTTCCCGGCACGATTGATGCTCTTCTGGGCCGCGTCAAGAATTGGAAGACCAATTTGGCCAAGGTCGAAGAGGCGTTGCCACATGTCGCCCATATTCCGACTCTGTTGCTTTGGGGCGAGCGCGATGGCGCCGTGTACCTTTCTTCAGCGCAGCAGCTCGTGAGCAGGCTGCATTGCGCTGAGTTGCAGGTGATCCCCGGCGCCGGCCATTTGCCGTATGAAGAGATGCCGGAGCGGTTTAATCAGGTAGTGAGCGAGTTCCTGATGAAGGTCAGGGATGCAGGCGAAGAGCCGCCCAGTATTTACAATAGTCCGACATGAAGACTCGCCGGGAAATTCACTAAATGTCTGACTACTTGTTCGAGCTCTTTCGCCATTTTTTCCGGGAATACGGATACTGGGCAATCGGCATAGCGTTGCTTCTGGAAAATGCCGGCATTCCCGTTCCTGGCGAGACCATTCTTCTGTTTGCCAGCTTTCTTGCTTTTTCTGAAGGCCGGTTGCACCTGCCTTTGATTATCCTCGTTGGAACGGTTGCCGCTACACTGGGCGACAATCTCGGATACTTTATTGGTAACCGGGGAGGGAGGCCGCTGCTGGAACGTTACAGCAAGCTCTTTCGTATTCGGCCGGAGATGATTGCGCGAGGTGAGCAACTCTTTCAGCGGCGGGGCGCGCTGACGGTGTTTCTGGCTCGTTTTATTTTTGGAATGCGGATCATTACCGGGCCGCTGGCCGGCGTTTTACGCATGCCCTGGAAGCGGTTTGTGCTCTTCAATTTTCTCGGAGCAGCGAGCTGGGTCACCATGATCTCATGCGCCGGTTATTTTTTCGGAAGCCAGTGGGACCGCTTGATGCACATTGTTAAAAACGCCAACATCATAATTTTTGCGCTGATTGCCGGAGCTGTGCTGGTTCACTGGTTGCGTTCTCGTCGCGTCACCGGAAGCAAGAAGTACGAAGTAGGAAGTACGAAGTAGGAAATAGGAAGTTTGAAGTAGGTAAATAAGGAGCACGAAGTAAGAAGCCGGCTTCCCACTTCCAACTTCATACTTCCGTCTTCTTATTTCTTTGAGCGTAGAATAGAAAACACACCCTTTTGAACGCCGCACTCCAATCCATGCTGGCCAAAGTGGACCGTCAGGCCTGGATACGGTTCTTTGTCGCCATTGGCGGGCTTACCGTCGCATTTGCAGCGGCCTTGTATTCCACGGTGGCGCGCGATACCGGCGACGTGCTGATGACTGCCGTACTCGCTTCTTTTGCCCTGGTAACGGCGGGAGTAGTGGGTATTGTTACCGTCCCTTATCTGGCCAAGCGTGTTGCTGCCCATCGCCGGCGCGAGCGTTTTCAGTATGAATTCACCAAAGAGTTTGCCATCTACCTGATTGCCGTGCTGGTGATTGTTGTCGCAGCGCTCAATACCGGCAACAATCTTTTGTTCATCGTTGTCTCGGCCATGCTGGCGGCCATTGCCGTCTCAGGCATTGCTTCCGCCGGAATGCTGCGTGCCCTGGAACTTGAGGCGGCATTGCCCACGCATGTTTTTGCCGGATCCACGGTGCTGGGAAGGCTCATTCTCGCTAATCGGCGATGGTGGGCGCCGGCTCTTTCGGTGACCGTTGCCCCACTCAAGAGCAGGGCCGGTAAGAAATATTACAAGTGGCAGCGCACGGTTTGGGGATGGCCCCGCAAAAACGCTCCTGAGCGCCAGTGGCTACGCCTGTCAGATTGGGAATGGAAGTCTTTCGTCGAGCCTGCCGCTCCTCCCAGCATCTTTCAGGGAGCAGTCTACTTTCCCATGATCAGCCGCAAGAGTACCGCCTCTGCAGATGTAGAGTTGAGCTTCCGCCATCGCGGGCTCTATGCCCAGAAGGGGCTGGGGATCGCAACCCGCTTTCCTTTTGCATTCTTCAAGAAGACCCGTCCGGTGGCCTTCTCGCAGGAGATTGTTGTATATCCGTCGGTCGAGCCTACGGAAGACTTCTTCCAGGTGCTGCCCATGATTACAGGAGAATTTGAAATGTTCGTGCGCGGCCGCGGCAACAATCTTTACCTGATACGCGAGCATACTCCGCAGGATTCGGTCCGCCACCTCGATTGGAAGGCCACCGCCAAAACCGGCGCGCTCAAAGTGCGCGAATTCACCCGCGAGGACGAACGCAAACTGCGCATCGTCTTCGACAATGCCACACCCGGCGCGATTCCCGAGAAGGATTACGAGGCCGCCGTCTCGCTCACCGCGTCGCTCGCCTGGTATTTCGCGCAAAGCGACGCCCAGCTCAGCTTTGCCGGCCAGGGATACAACGGCAGCAACGATGTTTACGAGTTCCTCCGCTATCTGGGCATGATTCAGCCCGGCGACCGCGGCCGGCTTCTCGAAGACCTGGATGTAACCGACGACTACAACATCGTAGTCACCGCCCGCCCCCGCGGAAGCATTTCCACCAACCTGTGGGCATCGTCGTATTTCCTCTTCATGCGCAGGTGAGCACTGACTCATCCGAATCTGGCCCGGGCGAAGTGGTATCATGCGGCGGCATGAATGCGAAACACATCACCCCGATCCTGAACGTAGCCGACATCGCCGCCAGCTTCGCCTGGTTTCAGAAGTGGGGCTGGCGGAAATGCTGGGACTGGGGAACTCCGCCGACCTTCGGCGCGGTGGGCTCGGGCGAATGCGAGATCTTTCTCTGCCAGGGAGCCCAGGGAGGCCGTGGCCGGGGCACAAACGTTTCCACCTTCACCAGCGATGGCGATGAGGCATGCGATAAGGGCGTCTGGATGTCACTCTGGGTAGACGACGTTGACGCGGTGCATAAGCAGTGCGTCGCCGCGGGCCTGGATGTCACATTTCCTCCGACGGATATGCCCTGGAACGTCCGCGAGATGCACGTGCGCCATCCCGATGGCCATGTGTTTCGTGTGAGCAAGGGCATTCAAGAGTCCGAAGAGGAATAAGCCGCATGTTGGTGGCCCCACCCTTCCGCGCTCTCCGTTAGGAGGATGGGGGCAAATCGCGCCGGAACCGCCAGAAGCTCAGCGAAAACAGATTGTGCCGATGTAAAACCAAAAGCTCCCAGAGCGCAGCGGCCATACACCGGCCAATCCCGCTCGAGATGATGAACACGATTTTCTGTTTGCTTGCGTCATCTCTTCTTCTCCAGTGTATGCAGATAAAATGCACCACAAGCCAGAACAAATACCGCGTAATAGAATTGCGAAGTGACGCCCAGGGAAGCAATCATCGCTGAACCAAACAGAAGAAGAAGCAATGTCGCCGCCAATTCTGCCGGACTTGCCAGAAGACCGGATACCAGCAGAAGGCCAAGAGTTGTTTCGCACACCGTGGCGAGCCAAGCCAGGAGGGGAGCCCATGTTGCTGGCAGAAAGCTGTTGACCTGCTGCGTGTACGCGATAAAGTGCGAAAAATCTCCCCAAGAGATGCCTGAAGCGCCGTTCTTGCCCAACAGTCCAAAGCGGTCACAAACAGAGAGGCAAAATGCGAGGCCAATCAGAACCCTGCAGGAAATGTTCAGCCAGCGATAACGGCCATTGCTCAAGGCAAAAACGGCAAATAGAGCTGTGATTACGGCCGCGTAAACGAACTTGCCACGATCGATATTGCCTCTCCAGAGCACAAACGCCAGCCATGCAGACTGGATACAAGCTGCGATCAACAGAGCTATGCGGGCCTTGCCCTTCATGAGACTTCTCCATTTTGTGGATGTCGCTTCAGCCTGCTCAGAAAAAGCGCCGCGAACAGTCCGAGTGTTACCAGGGCAAGCGAAATATCTGTGACTCTATCTCTTCCGGAATGGAATCCTTCGCGAAGGTGGCTGATGAGATGCAAGGCGCTGGCCGCCGCTGCTATGGTGATAACGCCGGTACATTGGCCCGACCTGCACGCGGCGAGGATGAGCGCAACCCCAAGTGGCAAAAGAAAACTGCCCAGATCGATCATGTAATGCTGATTGAAAGACCCGACGGGGAAGAGGCGTTCAAAAAAGACTCGCGGAACGAAAAACAGAAGTCCGCCTGCCACCACATAGTATGTTCCGCAGAGTAGGTAGATGGTTGATGCGAAATACATGCGGGTCTTCATTGCCTGCCTCCAAGCATGTTGCTGAGCAGTTGAACCACATGCCGCTTGCGCTCCGCGGCGAATGCATCGAGGGCGGCGTCTGGTTCCAAGATCTGAAACGGCCACAGACACATGCTTGCAATGCTGAGGAGCAATTGCCGTAGATCAAAGCCGTGAAGCGAAGTCCGTGGAATAGCAGCAGAGACCACTTCCAGCGTTTCCTGAAACAACACCTGTGGCACGCTCGCAGAAGAACGCCGTTTGGTTCTGAGAAATTCCCATTGCAGCAAACGGATGATATGAGGATGTGCAGACAGGTAGTCAACATAGCTCTCGACTAAAAAAATCAGGATGTTCAAGAGCGAAGATTGCGTCTGCAACTTGATCGGCTGCAGCACGCGCTGGCGGAGCTCATCTGCAGCACGCGCCAAAACTGCGTCATAAAGCTTCTCTTTATTCTCAAAAAAATAAGATGGCAGCCCCCGTGAGACCTTCGCTGCGGCAGCGATATCGGCCAAAGAAGCGCTCTCATACCCCTGGCTGGCAAACAGATGCTGGGCAGCGGACAAAATCGCGTTCTTGGAGCGGTCGGGGTCTCGCTGTCCGGTAAACATCATTCTATTCTAATATACTTGCTGAACGTTCAACAAGTAGTTTTAAAAAAGTGCTGGTCGCAATCAAGATCAGCAGAATCCACATCAATAGCATTCGCCTCTCCTTATGCCACCGTGATAGGACGGGGTGTGGCCCCACCCCCTTTCGCATTATTTTTAGTTGTACCCCTGCCCCGTACAAAACAAGCTCCCAGCCGCCGGTTGCCAGTTGCCAGTGAAGGGCAAAGAGCTAAGAAGTGCTAAACTTGCGCCAGCGCCCCGTCTATTCTGTAATCTTGAAATTGATGACTTTTCCTGCACTCGTCAGGCAGTTAAAAAAAATTGCAGGCCGTGATGCCGTGCTCGAGCGGGTCGAAGACCTCATGCTCTACGAGTACGATGCCGGCATTCTCACCGGCTCGCCTCGCGCGGTGGTGTTTCCGGAAACGACCGAGCAGGTTTCGCGGATCATGCGGCTAGTCTCTGAGAGCGGATTCCCGGTTGTGCCCCGCGGCGCCGGCACCGGGCTGAGCGGGGGAGCCATCGCCCGCGATGGAGCCATCGTTCTC
>DASREY010000150.1:0-13900 GCA_035651775.1 Terriglobales bacterium | reverse complement strand
GCCAGACGGTTGCTAGACGAAAAAACAGCTCTAAGCTCCAAAAAACAGCAGATTAGCTGGCGGCTATGGCCGCCACTTCTGCTTTCATGAAGTCCCGCAGGATCATCTGCGGGCCGCCGAAGTCGGGATGACAGTTTTCTTCCAGTGTGAAGGCCATATTCAAACGCTCGCCCGGAGCAAGATTTTCAGCTTGCAGACGCTCTGCCATGCGCCATCCCAGGGCGTCGTAACCACGATGATTGCCATTGCCGGAGCCGACCCGCAATTTCAAGTGCTTCTCTTTCAGAAGTTTGGGGACTTGCAGCAAAACCGCATCCCGGACCGTCAGAACGGGCTCGCGGTTCCCCTGACCATAGGGCTCCAGTTGCTGCAGCTCGCGGCACAGGTCGAGCGTGATTTGATCCAACTTGACTTCCATATCTATCTCGAGTGAAGGCTGCAAATCCGAATCCGTGAGGCGACGCCGGGCATATTCGGCCATCTGGGCGCGTAACTCGGGAATGCGCTCGCTGGGCAGTGAAAAGCCCACAGCATGGGCGTGACCTCCAAAACGCGTGAAGAGCTTTCTGCAGGGCGGCTCTTCCAGCGCTTGCAACAGATGAAACCCGGCAATCGAGCGGCCTGAGCCATAGGCTTCGCCATTTTCAGCATCGCGCGCCAGAACCAATGCAGGCCGGCTGTAACGCTCAACCACGCGGGTAGCAACGATTCCAATCACGCCACGATGCCAACCAGCGCCATCGAGAACAAGGCAATAGGGAGCGCGTTGCGCGGCATCGCCATCCAGCCGCTCCTGTATCTCTCGAACAATGCGCGCCTCTTCGTTCTGCCGCTCGGCGTTGAGCTGGTTGAGCTTGGCCGCAATCTTTTGGGCCTCGGCCAGCTCGCGTGTAGTAAATAACGTGATGACGTCATTGGCTACATCCATGCGTCCGGCAGCATTGAGGCGGGGAGCGAGACGAAATCCGACATCGGACGCAGTAGGCTCGCTTCCGTCTTTTCCTACGGCCGCAACTTCGAAAAGCGCCTGCAATCCGGCATTCGCACGCTTGCGCAAGCCTTCAAGGCCGAGCTTCGCCAGCACGCGGTTTTCGCCGGTGAGCGGCACCGCGTCGGCAATGGTGGCGATGGCGACCATCTTGATGAAAGAAGGGAGCAGGCGCTCGAGCCCCGCACCTTCGAGCAACGCCTGGGCCAGCTTGAAGGCGACACCAGCCCCGCACAATTCCTTGTAAGGATATTCGCATCCCGGCTGGTTAGGGTTCAGGACAGCCAGAGCATTGGGGATCGCTCCAACTTCGGGGAGGTGGTGATCGGTAACAATCAGGTCCACACCCACGCGGTGCGCGGTCTCGGCGGCGGCAAAGGCGCGGATGCCGGTATCGACGCTGATGATCAGGCGCACATCTGCGGCCGCGGCCTGCTCGATGACATCGGTCTTCATGCCGTAGCCGTCTTTGATCCGGTGAGGCACGTGGAAATCGGCCACGCCACCACAGAGTTCAATTGCCGTCTTCAGGATCACAACCGCCAATGTGCCATCCACGTCGTAGTCGCCGTAAATCAAGACGGTTTCTTTGCGCTCGAGGGCCGCCCGCAGGCGCTCGACGGCGACCTTCATCCCCAGCATCCGGTAAGGCGAGTGCAGATGCGACAGCGATGGCTTGAGAAATAGCTCTGCCTGCTCGCGGCTGGTGATGCCCCGTTGCACCAGCAGTTGCGCGATGAGAGGCGAGACCCGCGCTTCTGAACTTAATTGTTTAGCAGCGGAAAGATCAGGCGGCTTTAGCTTCCATTGCATGAAGCCAATAGATTACAGCAGGAAAAGGATTGCGCATCTGTGGAAATTGGCGAATTGCGGCAGGGTCACTCTTCCGACTCATCGATCACGAAGCCGCCGATCTCATCGGCCAGGTCCATGAGCCGCTGGTAGCGGTCATACCACTCGGTGGAAATTTCGTAGAGAAACACGACTCCCTGGCAGGGCCAGCCAAGCTGGATGAATCCGGTTTTGCCATTGTAGACACGCAACATGCGCGCCTCTTCCTGGTCTTCGTCGCTGGGATATCCGCCATTGCGCAGGCGCTCAATCAGAAAATCCAGCTCTTCTTTATCCAATACCACATCGCTCATGGTGAGAAAAGTGGCGCCCCCGGCTTTGGCGAGCTCGACAAAATCTTTCCAGGAATCAGGATTGTCGCCCGCCTCCCAATTCACAGTGGAAAGCTCCTCGGTCACATAGCCGTGAAAGCGCTTGAGTCCGTGGCCCTCGATAAAAGCGGTCATGTCGTCCTTAACGCTATGCAAATCGTCTACCATGCGCGGATGATGAGCAGGAAATCTCACAGAGGGCTACGCTAACACGTGGCGGGAAGCAGGGTCAATCTGTTCCTGGCTAAATTCTAATTGCTACGACACTGTTCCGGCACTGGATTGAAAACCGATCTCTATGCAAGATGTGGGCCGGAGAGCAGATGTTGTCCAGTCGGCCGGACGATCTTGTCAGCATCCCAAGTGGCTTCTGTCTTGAGTTCCTGATTTTGCTTTTCTTCATGTCCTTTGTCTTTTGCCTTTTCTCTCCGGGGAATTCGGGCTTTTGGGATAATGATAGAGAATGGCAAAATTTGAAAAACATATCTTTATCTGCACCAATCAGCGCGATGCTTCCAGTCCGCGTGGATGCTGCGACCTAGCCGGCCAGGGCGAGTTGCAAAAGCAGTTCAAAGAAAAACTCAAAGCACGGGGACTCGCCGGCCGCTTCCGCGCCAACAAAGCCGGCTGCCTTGACCAGTGCGAGCACGGACCGAACCTTGTGATTTACCCGGAGGCGGTCTGGTACGGCTACGTAAATGCCAGTGACATTGACGAGATTATTGACTCTCATCTCGTGGGCGGCAAGCCGGTACAACGACTCATGTTGAAAGAAGAGTGCATTAACACGCCAATCTGTGAGCACAGGGCCAAAGCAGATTAAGTAGTAGCTTGTTCGGCGTCGTCCTCAACCAGGCAAACAGATGTATTTTTTGCATGATCTCGAAGCGGATGCGCTCGGCGCGAAGGACGCTGTATAGAATTGCGGCGAAGACAGCAGGATTTACTTCGGCCAGGCGCGCAGCGCAGTCTGCACAACGCGCTCCAATTCAGCGCGGGTTGCGCCGCCGGCGGCCTGGACAGCTATTCCCTGCGACATGGTTGCGATGAAGCGGGCAAGATCGGCGGGGTTGGAATCCGGGGGCAGGTCGCCATCTGCTTTTGCGCGCTTGAGGCGTTTGTATATTTCAACCTCGCCTGCTGCCCGGCGGGAAATCAGCTCCCTTCGAATGCAATCGGCTTCTTTTCCACAGGCAAGCGCACCCTGCACATAAAGACACCCTCGGGGATTGCGCGGATCGGTCACTGAGTCGGCAGTTCCTTGCAGCAGTTTTTCCACAACGGCGCGCGCAGCCGGCTGCTTCAGCGCCTCCCAAAAATAGGCTGCAGATCTGTCACTGTAACGATCGAGCGCCTTGCGAAACAGGCCTTCTTTGTCGCCAAAGGCGGCATAGAGGCTGGGACGGTTAATGCCCATGGCTTTGGTCAGGTCTGACAAAGACGCGCCCTCATAGCCCTTGCTCCAAAACACTTTCAGCGCACGATCAAGGGCCCGATCAATGTCAAAGGCTCGTGGACGCCCCGTAGGCCGGACGGATTTGCCGGACTTCATATCTGTAATCTTAATGATAATGCCTTTCTTACCTAACAGTACAAAACTTTGAAACTTCGGCCTGGCTTCGACATCTTTACTTTACGGTACAGAAGTACCGGCACAGGAGAGGACACCATGGCAAAGAAACTTGCAGGTAAAGTAGCAGTGGTCACAGGAGCATCCAAGGGAATCGGCGCTTCGATTGCCAAGCATCTGGCAGCCGAGGGGGCGTCGGTTGTTGTCAACTATTCATCCAGCAAAGAAGGCGCCGACCGCGTAGTCAGCGAAATCGCGCGCAATGGCGGAAAGGCCATTGCCGTGCAAGGAAATGTGGCAAAAAAGAACGACATCGAGCGCCTTTTTGAGGAGACCAAAAAAGCGTTCGGCAGACTCGATATCCTGGTCAACAATGCGGGTGTCTACGAGTTTTCGCCGCTGGAAAATGTCACCGAAGAGCAATTCCATAAGCACTTCGACGTGAACGTCCTCGGCCTGGTGCTGGCATCGAAAGAAGCCGCCAAATATTTCGACCCTTCAGGCGGCAGCATTATCAATATCAGTTCGACGGTCAGCTCATTCACGCCTCCCCACACCGCGGTCTACACCGCGACCAAAGGCGCAGTGGATGCGGTCACCAGGACGCTTGCCAAGGAACTGGGTCCGCGTAAGATCCGCGTGAACGCCATCAACCCTGGCATGGTAATGACCGAAGGAGTTCAAACTGCTGGGTTCGCTGAAGGTGACTTCCGCAAGCAGATCGAAGCGATTACTCCATTGGGACGCATCGGCGACGTCGAGGATATCGCCCCCGCTGCCGTCTTCTTTGCCTCCGCCGAATCAGGCTGGATCACCGGCGAAACTCTGCGCATCGCAGGCGGCCTTCGTTGAGCAATTCGGGGCAGCTCAGCTGAGAATTGAGAGCTGCCCTGCATCGCTACGCCCCGCGCGAGCGTTGCTTTCCTGCTGCGCCGGGGGCATTATAGAATTAGTCTCTAAATATTGATGCTGCTCGCGATTTCATCGCCTGAGCATCGTCACCCCACAAACTCTCAACCGTCCCTGCAAACCTTCAACTGTCATCAACCTGCAACCAAAGTCTTTGTGCTTGAGTTAATTGCTTACAAAGGAGATAGCGCAATGGCACCAATCAATGTAGAAACACACGATAGAGTAAAGACGCAAACCTTCACCGACCTGAGCCGCGAGGCGGTTTCAGAGAGGCGGTTTCAGAGATAGAACAGCAACCCTAAAAGAGCCCGCGACATCCCGGAGGGGTAAGAAGCTAAACGCCCAACTTCATCCTTAACGTCAATTATCCACCTGAAAGGAGAATCTCAATGCCATACGTTACAGTTGGTAAAGAAAACTCAGGCAACATCGATCTTTATTACGAAGACCAGGGCAGCGGCAAGCCGGTGGTGCTGATCCACGGCTGGCCGCTGAGCGGCCGCTCATGGGAGAAGCAGGTGCCTGTTCTGCTCGATGCAGGCCATCGCGTCATCACCTATGATCGCCGAGGATTCGGCGACTCCGGCAAACCAACCTCCGGCTACAACTACGATACCTTCGCCGAAGACCTGCACAATCTGATTACCAAGCTCGACCTTCGTGATATCGCGCTGGTTGGCTTTTCCATGGGCGGCGGCGAGGTGGCCCGCTACCTGGGTTCCTACGGAAGCGAGCGCGTGAACAACGCTGTATTCATCTCTGCGGTTCCGCCATTCCTGCTGAAGGCCCCTGATAACCCTGGCGGAATAGACGGCGGCATCTTCGACGGCATCAAGAAAGCAATCGCCGCCGACCGTCTGGCCTTTCTCTCCAAATTTCTCTCAGACTTCTACAACGTTGACGTCCTGGGCGGCAAACGCGTCAGCAACGAGGTGGTCCAGTTCAGCTGGAACATTGCGTCTGGCGCCTCTCCCAAGGGCACCCTCGATTGTGTCTCCGCGTGGGTAACTGATTTTCGCAACGATCTCAAACGCGTTGATGTGCCAACACTGGTGATTCACGGCGACTCCGACCGCATTCTTCCCATCACCGCCACCGGAAAGCGCACAGCCGAGTTGGTGAAAGGAAGCAAGCTGGTCGTAGTCGAGGGCGGGCCGCATGGAATAACCTTGACCCATGCCGACAAAGTGAACCCGGAGCTGCTGAGTTTTCTCGAGCAGAAGGTCAGCGCGAAGCGCGAGGTAGCCTGAATCACGGCCGATCCTGACGCTTTGCCCAGCTTGCAAAATAGCCCTTTAAACCATTAGAGGCATACAAGAGGCGGCTGCCCAGGTCTCGCCGGAGTTGCGAGACTTGGGCGCTTGCCCTGGTTGGTGGCATCCCTTCCCCGAGTGCGATAGCAGCACCACCGAACTGAACATACACAAACAAGCCTGTGAAGAATGCAGAGTGACTGAGTCTTTTGAAAATCAACTCTCCGGCCCGGAAACGCGCTGCAAGATCGAACGGTCCTCGTTCAGGATAGCCCCGGAGTCATCCACGCAACGAACGCTCTTGACCGCTTCTGGATCGGCGGCCAGTTTCGCTCGGTATTGCTCATAGGCCGCCAGGCTCGGGAAATCGATCAATGCTAGAGCAGCATTGGTAGGCCCAGCGAATTTGGTAGGCGCGTAGTACCCGCGCAACTTGCCACCACAACGTTCGATTTGAGGCGGCAACTCGCGGGCGTAAGCCTCGAAATCAACGAGCTTGGTTGGATTGAGCGTGTAGCGAATACAGAGGGTAATCATTTGGTTTTTCTCCTGCTGGTTAACCTAGCAAAGTGGAGCTGGCAACGTTTCGCTACTCGTCGAAATGTCAGGAGTCAAAGCAATAAGCCAACCGCGGAGGCGCAGAGGCGCGGAGGGGAGCAAGAAAAATTGGCCCGTCTTACTATCAAGAAATTTTCGTCCTACCGTGGAAGAGCACGGTTTTCAGCCGTGCGTTAAATGCATAAAGAAACGCGGGGCTTCAGAGCGTGGTTTTACCGCCTGAACCTGATTCCCAGCAGCTTGCTGAGCTGCTCCTGGCCCCTGTGTGTAACCCGTACCGCGCGCGTCTTCCCGATTCGGGCCATCCACTTGAGCTCAAAGAATTGTTGTAACAGCTCCGTTCCCAGAGCGCCCGCCAGGTGATGCCGGCGCTCGGTCCAATCCAGGCACTGGCGGGCGAAGTCGCTGCGGCCCGATTTCATTCCTGCCATGTCAATTCCCAGCTTCTCAAACCAGAGCCGCCCATCTGCGGTAATGCGATACTGCCTGTCGGGTCCCGGTATCAGGAAGCTGCGCTTTTGCAATGCGTCGTTGATTTCAACCGCAAGCGTGCCGGCGAAATGGGTGTAACAGGTACGGGCGAACCGCAAAGGGTTAGGCTCTTCGGATTCGCGGCGATCCTTCGTTCCTGGCCGCGGAGCAACGGCCGCCAAGGCCTCGATAGCAGCAGCGATTTCAGCGCTGGCCAGGCGATAGTATCGATGCCTGCCCTGGATCTCAGCCTTGAGCAGCCTGCCTTGCACAAGTTTCGAAAGGTGAGCGCTGGCGGTTTGCGGAGCGACATTCGCACTCATCGCCAACTCACCCGCCGGCAGCGCCAGACCGCCCATCAAAGCCAGCAGCATTTTGGCGCGGGTGGGATCGCCCATGAGAGCTGCAACCGCGGAAACATCTCTATCCATGCGTTCGATGGTAACAAATCCTGACACAGAACACTTCCATGGCCAGCGAATCGTTTAAACACCGCACCGCCTAAGATCTAACGAGACAAAAAACAACAGCCGGCGCGCCCGGCCGTTCTTACAAACGAGGCAAGAGGGATATGCAAGCACCTGTTTCGATCCCCGGTTACGACTTCGGCACAGCTCGTGTCGGGCGTTCGCCGGTCACACTTGACGAGTTACGGCAGCTAGAGCAGGCAGCGGATTTCACCGAAAAGGACCAACGCGCATTGCAGCGCGCTGCTGACGTTCTTGGGAACCAGGCAGAGCAAATGGTTGATAGCTGGCGGGCGCGCATTGCGGCGCAACCGGAGCTGGCCCGATGGTTCTTCGGTCCGCAGGGAAAGCCTGATGAGGCCTACAAGGCAGCCGTAAAAAGCCGCTTTGTGCAGTGGGTGCATGATACCTGCGTGCGCCCACACGATCAGGCATGGCTCGACTATCAGGAAGAAATCGGCCTGCGCCACACACCGGCGAGGAAAAACAAAACTGACGGCGCGCATACGCCGCCACAGGTTCCGCTGCGCTATCTCATCGCGTTTGTCGCAGTCGTGAGTCCGATTCGACCGTTCCTTTCGCGCGGAGGGCATTCGGCCGAGGAAGTAGAAGAGATGCAGGCTGCCTGGAGCAAGGCCGTGCTCATCCACATCTCCCTGTGGAGCAGACCCTACGTCAGGGAAGGGCTGTGGTGAAACAAACATTACTTGGGCTTGCGGATTTCCATGCTTTGGATCAAGCCATCTTTAAACAGATACACGTGCTGGATCATCTCATCAATGATGATGTTGCCCTCATGATCACGAACTACAGCATGGACATCCACAATCGTACGGCCTGACTCCCCCGTATGAAAGCCCACGGGCTCGACGTGAGGATTAATGGCTTCCCACTGCCGCGTCCAATAATCGCGGACGCCGCTGTGGCCATGGACGCGTCCACCCTCCCATCCATTGGGCCAATCCACCTCGGGGTGCATCATGGTCAAAACCTTATCGATATCCCGAGCGTTGAAAGCATCGTAGGCTTTTTTAAGAACTGACTCCTCCGCGGGCTTCATTACATCCGATTTCATAAAACACAAAATCTCCCTGATCTGAGTTTACCAACGCTGCTTTGACTCAAGATGGCACGGGTGCCTGCCCCTTCAAATTGCTCGCGTATGTTAAAATTTTTAATTCGGTACTACCTCGCAAACGCACATGCTCTTTTCCAAGGAATACGTGGGCTACCTGGCCCGTGAAACCGTAAAAAAATTAATAGCCACGGAGATGATTGAGACCTCCGATGCGGCCGCCGTCACTGAAAAAGTGAACGCCGCCATGCAGGATGAACTGGGCCTCGAAGACCGCATCCATGACGAGGTGCGGGCCATCCTGGAGCAGTATTCCGATGAGATGCGCAAATCGGGCGCCAGCTACCAGGAGATGTTCAAGAAGGTCAAGAACGAGCTGGTGCGCAAATACAAGGCGGTGCTGTGAGGCTCTCGCGCGACAAGATGAACAAGCTGGCCCACACCGTGGCCGACAAGCTGGCCGAAATTGACGGCGTGGAATTTATTGAAGACCGCAACACTATCCGCATGGAAGTGCGCAAGATTCTGGAAGAGCTGTTAGGCAAAGAAGCAAAGATCGATGCCGCCGCCCGCCAAAAGATCGAAAGTCAGAAGCGCACCATCATGGAAGGCACTCCGGAGTGGGAAATTCTCTACAGGAAGTATTACAACGAAGAAGTAAAAAAACTTGGCATTTGATTGCACACTTCCGTTGCTCTAGTAATCTAGCCGCAACATCATACCCCGCATCAGTAGTCGTTCGATTGTTCAACCACCGGCTTTATATCAACCACGGGTGTACCGTCGATCGCTTCGATGGGGCCAATCAAAAGGCGCCCTTGCTCGATTGCCAGTACCGTTGCCCGATGAAGGCCTAATGGATTGGGGCGATCGGGCGATCGAGTCAAAAAGACTCCTGTCAGAGGACGAGAGGCATCGCCTCTGGGGTGAACCTTTAAGACATCTCTGCTGGCGCGATGAAGCCATGTAATCACAATGATTTCGTCTCCGATTTCCATCCCCTTCATTCCATCCCAATAGGATGCGTTCAATTCAAGATGGGCATTGGGGGCTCCCTCCGTGTAAAACAACGGGGCGTCTTTTTTATTTTTGATTTCAGAGCGAATCGTTCCGATAGGCTCGAGCATATATTTATTCACGCGGTTGCACCTTCAGTCCAACTTCTCCTATAACTGGAACTACGATGGCCAAAACTAATTTTAAGTCCGTAGACGAATATATTGCATTACAACCCGAGGCCGTGCGGAGAATACTCGGGCTGGTACGCAGCACCATCCACAAGGCCCTGCCGGAAGCCGAGGAAGTGATCTCGTACCAGATCCCTGCGTATAAATTGCACGGTGGCGCTGTGCTCTATTTCGCGGGGTGGAAGCAGCACTACTCGCTCTACCCCGCCGGCGAGCGGCTCGTCGCGGCGTTTAAGGATGAGCTTGCATCGTACGAGATCAGCAAGGGCACAATCCGCTTCCCGCTCTCTCAGCCTGTTCCCGTAAAGCTGATCGAACGCATCGCCAAGTTCCGCGCCAAAGAAATTGCTGATAAGGCGAAGGCTCCCGCGTCGAAGAAGCGCTAGGCCTGCTCAGCGTGGCGCCTAATAGCCAGCAGAGTCAAGTCATCCTGGCGTGGGCCGGCGCCGACGAAGGCGTGCAGGTCGTCGAGGCAAGCGGCAATCAGCTCAGCGGGAGACCGTGCGGCTTGCTGGCGCACCAGGCGAGTGATGCGGTCCACGCCGTACTCATCGTCGTCTGCGCCGCCAGCTTCCGAGAGGCCGTCGGTATAGAGGAACAGCGTATCGGCGGCTTCCAGTTGCAGGCGCGTTGCTGAGAACTCGCCTTCGCGCAACATCCCCAACGGCAAACCTGTGGATTCAACACGCAGCACTCCACCGCGCCCGGCAATGATTACGGGCAGGTGGCCGGCATTATGGATTTCCACCTCTCCGCTTGATTTAGCCTGCCCACAGACCAGCGTGGCGTACTGCCCGGCCAGCACGCTTTCACAGAATACGCGGTTGGCCTGGGTAACAATCTGGCCGAGCGGCAGAGCCATACTGGTCAAGCTGCGGAACAAAGCGTGGAGCTGCGTCATCAGCATGGAGGCGGCTACGCCCTTGCCGGAAACGTCGCCAAGCGCGAAGAAGAGCTGTCCGTCGGAGGGAATCAGGTCGCAATAGTCGCCGCTGACGGGACCGACAGGCGCGTAATGATAGCTGGTCTCCCAGCCACCGGCACGCAGACCCACTTGCGGCAACAGCTTGCGCTGCACCTCGGAAGCCAGGTCCAGGTCACGCTGCAACGCATCACGTTGCGGCCCGGTCAGATGGTCCAGGCAGTAGCGCACCAATGGGTCGGCCAGCAGGCGGTCCTGTTCCACAGTTTCGTGGCACTGTTCGCACAGGCCATAGTTGCCTTTAGCCATGCGTTCCAGCGCCGAATCCACATCGCGCAACAGACCGGCCAGGCCCCCGTTTTGCGGTGCGAGTGCAATCGCCGTTTCCAAACGGCGCTTGCGCTCCTCCAGTTGATTTTGCAGGAAAGTAATCTCAAGCGTGGCCATGACTATCTCCAGCGATTAAAGTTCGTTGCTATTGGATTCTAGCGGCCCTGCTTTCGATGCGTATCTTTAGCACGCCTTCCATATAAATGCTTTCAGCACAGTGACACTTGTCTTGTATTGACCACTAATAGCTGGAGCAGTCTGGCTAACCGCGCGGCGGTTGTGGCAGCGCTCATCTCTGAATTGGCCGCCAGCAACTGGCCACCAGCTGCGGCCTTAACAGTAACAGAAGCTCATTTTCGTAATTCAACTGAGGAGAACTATGAATTTTTTCGACAACACTCGCAGGCTGGCGATACTTTTGCTGGTCGCGTGCGCTGCTATGCCGGTCTGGGCCGCCAACCCGGCGCAAATCGCGCTGCTCAAATGGTACTCTGCCAATCAAGTGACCAACTTTGCCGTCGGGAATCTTCCCATTGGATTTGCTTTTGACGGCTCCAACATGTGGGTAGCAAATTGGGGCGCGGCGTCCGTCAGCAAGTTGCGCGCAAATGATGGCGCAGTACTGGGCACCTTTACCGTCGGCACCAAGCCCGTGGCATTGGCTTTTGATGGCGCGAATCTCTGGGTGGCAAATATCAGCAGCAACAATGTAACTAAATTGCGGGCCAGCGATGGCGCAACGTTGAATACCTTTGCCGTTGACAGCCCCGATGGAGTGGCCTTTGATGGCGCAAATATCTGGGTAACAAATCTTCACCCCAACACTGTCACCAAGCTGCGAGCTACCGATGGCATAGTGCTGGGCACATTCCCCACCGGTAGTGCACCCGAGGGCGTTGCCTTTGACGGCAGCAACATATGGGTGGCAAACTCCGGCAGCAACAACGTTACCAAGCTGCGCGCGAGCGATGGCGCAGTGCTGGGCACATTTGCCGTCGGCTCCGCTCCGGTCGCTCTGGCCTTCGACGGAACCAATATCTGGGTGGCCAATGATGCCAGTGCTACCGTAACCAAGTTGCGGGCCAGCGATGGCGCGCTAGTGAACACATTTCCCGCCGGCGCTAACCCCGTCTCTCTGGCCTTTGACGGCGTGCATATCTGGGTGGCAAATCTCACCAGCAATAGTGTGAGCGAGCTGCAGGCCAGCAATGGAAAACTGTTGGGCACATTTGCCGTCGGCTCCTTTCCCGAAGGGGTGGCATTTGACGGCGCCAACATCTGGGTCGCCAATTTTGGCAGCAATACTGCAGGCAAACTCTAACCTGCCGGGGGCGGCGAGAGAATGAATCCCGCCGCCCCCGCGTCTCCGGCTTCACAACGTTGATCATCACAGGGAATCTGTTCCTCGAAAAATCTGCGAACAGAATCCGCCTACTACCAATTTTCTCTCCGCTCCAGGACTGGGCCTGCAATAATTAAATTGTGGGCGCTTTTCCGTGTCTTCTTAAACCACATGAAACAGCTTTCTGAAATCGCTCGGCAGGCCGCTCGCGAGGCCGGATTTGAGCTTTGCGGCGTGGCTTCACTCCGTGGCGCAGGGTTCCCTGAGTTGGAGTACTTCTCTTCATGGATCAAAGCCGGCTATGCCGGCGAGATGGAATATCTCAAGTCTCGCGATGAGCAGGGAAAGCTGAAGCGCGCTAGTTTGCAAACCGCAGTTCCCTGGGCGCGGTCCGTGATTGTTTGCGGCATTAACTACAACACCGCCCAACCGTACTCCACCGAAGTGGCGCACGACAAGACTCGCGGCTGGATTGCCCGCTATGCCTGGAGCGCGAAAGATTATCACGATTCGGTTATGCGCAAGCTGCGGCAGGTGGAAACGCGCATCCGGTCCGAGGCTGAAAATGCGGCTGAGATCACCACCCGCTGCTACGTGGATACCGGCCCACTGGTCGAGCGCGTCTATGCCAAATACGCCGGCATCGGCTGGATTGGCAAGAACACCTGCATCCTCAACCAGCAATTGGGCTCATGGATTTTCCTGGGCGTGATTCTGGCCTCGCTCGACCTTGAACCTGACCTGCCGGCGCCAGACCGCTGTGGAAGCTGCACGCGCTGCATTGAGGCATGCCCCACGGCCGCGCTGGTGGAACCCTACAAGCTCGATGCCACGCGCTGCATTTCTTATCTGACGATTGAAAAACGCGGGGAGATTCCCGAAGAAATGCGCTCCGGTATGGGGAACCACATTTTCGGCTGCGATATCTGCCAGGATGTTTGTCCGTGGAACGGTGGGGCGTCCCGACACTCTGCCAAAGCACATTCACCCAAAACCCCCGCGACCCAAGCTGTGGGATTTCAGCCGCGGCCCGGATTGGTGAATCCACCGTTGGAGAAGATCGCTTCCATGACCCGTGAGGATTTTCAGAAGACCTTTCGCGGCTCTCCCGTTAAGCGCGCCAAATACGCCGGCCTGCGGCGCAATGCCGTAATCGCCATGGGCAATAGCGGAAAGCGTTCCTTTCTGCCTCAGCTTCACGAATTAACCCAGGACCCGGATGCAGACGTGGCCAAACATGCGCGCTGGGCCATCCAAAAACTCGGCGTCACATAGTTTTCATCGCTTCTTCATGAAACAAGTAAGTGTTTGCTTACTTAATACGCAAAACTTATACATGCAAAAACTTCTGCTCTGACTAACTTGCCGGTAATGAGCAGCTTGCCTGCGCAGTGGTTTTGGCATGCCACCTGCATCAGCTATGGCAGTTGTTGAATGGGATCTATCTTAGGGAGGTTAATATGAAACGCTCATTCATCCGTATCGCTACTGTCGCATCGCTCATGATGGCGATGGTCCTTGGCGCCTTACCATTGCAGGCCCAGTCACGGGAGAGGGACCGCGACCGGGATGATTCTTATCGCGCGCAGAATGATTGTTATCGCACACGCGACCATTATTATCGCGGGGATGACGACGATTCTTATCGCGCCGGGCGTCCTC
>DASREY010000149.1:0-11282 GCA_035651775.1 Terriglobales bacterium | reverse complement strand
GCCGGATGTGGTCAGTTGCAATACCGCGCCACCGGGAGCCCCGGCGGGATACCAGTTCTGCCATTTCGCCAATGGCAACCATGGCAATACGGGGCCAACGGTAGCTCGTGGTCCGGGACTCACCAACTTCAACATATCGCTCTTCAAGAACTTCCAGGTGGGCGAGCGCTTGCGGTTCCAGTTCCGGACCGAAGCTTACAACGTGTTCAATCACCCGCAGTTCTCTGCAGTGAACACAACGGCGAAATTCCAGCCCGACGGCACGTTGGCCAATCCTCCCCAATATGACGCTTTGGGCAAGATCTTCAGCATTGGCCAGTTCAGCCAGCCGACAGCGGCTCGTGACCCGCGCATCTTGCAGTTTGCTCTGCGCATTACTTTCTAAGAGCATCGGCCCATTTGGGTTCCCCCAGAATGGGCCGAATTTTCTTGAGGAAAGCAACGATATTAGAAACTGAGAAGAGAACGAATGTTAAGGAGCACCTTGTCAAGAACCCTAATCACATCCCTGTTGCTGACTTGCGTTGCTGTCGTGCTGGTTTTTCCGGCTGCAGCCCAAAACACAACAATCTCGGTTGATGGCATACAAAGGGGCCGCACATTTGACGGAATTGGCGCCATCAGCGGCGGCGGAGGGAACTCGCGCCTGCTGATTGACTATCCAGCGGCCCAGCAAAGCCAAATCCTGGACTACCTGTTCAAGCCCGGATATGGGGCCAACCTTCAAATCCTCAAAGTTGAAGTCGGCGGAGACGCCAATTCAACCGACGGGGCGGAGCCAAGCATCGAGCACACCAAGGGAGCCATCGACTGCAATGTCGGCTACGAGTGGTGGCTGATGGGGCAGGCCCAGGCCCGTAATCCCAATATCAAATTCTACGCACTGGCATGGGCCGCGCCGGGCTGGATCGGCGGCGGAAACTACTGGTCCAATGACACGATCAACTACTATCTATCCTGGTTGAACTGCGCCCGGCAACATGGCTTCACCATCAGCTACATCGGCGGGCGGAACGAAAAAGGCTTTAACACGACGTGGTACGAGAGCTTTCATAATGCTCTCCGGACGAACGGATTCGGCAACATCAAGGTAGTAGCTGCTGACTCGGTCGGCTGGAGTGTGGCCGACACCATGGTCAGTGATCCAACGTTTGATGCAGCCGTGGACATCGTTGGCTCGCATTATCCATGCGGCTATCTCAAGCCGGCGACAAGCTGTTCAACCACGGCGAATGCCTTGTCCACGGGCAAGCCATTGTGGGCCAGCGAGAATGGATCCCAGGATATGAACAAGGGAGCGGCGGCACTGATTCGCTCCATCACTCGCGGATATACCGACGCCAAGATGACCGCCTACATCAACTGGCCATTGATCGCAGCGCTCTATCCCAACCTCCCCTTCCACACGGACGGCTTGATGATTGCAAATTCACCCTGGTCGGGTGCATACAGCGTCGGCAACAGTCTGTGGGCGACGGCCCAGGTCACACAATTCACTCAGCCTGGATGGCAAATCATCGACTCTGCCAGCGGCTACCTTGGCGGCGTGGAGAGCAACGGCACATACGTCACGCTGAAATCCACAAACAACTCCGATTACACAACAATCATCGAGACGACCACGGCAACGGCTGCGCAGACAGTGAACATCAACGTCAGCGGCGAGCTATCAACCGGCGCCGTACACGTGTGGACCAGCAACCTGGCGTCGCCGAGTCCCGGAACCCTGTTCGTACACAGCCAGGACATCACGCCCAACGGCGGGAGCTACTCCCTGACGCTGCAACCCGGCTTCATCTATACCCTGTCAACGACGACCGGCCAGGGCAAAGGAACTGCAACGAGTCCTGTGGCAACATCTTTGCCTCTGCCTTACGCCGACAACTTTGATGGCTACACGACAGGTTCAGAGGCGAAGTATCTATCCGACATGCAAGGCGCCTTTGAAGTCGAGCCCTGCGCTGGCGGACGCAGTGGCCAGTGCGTGCAACAAATGGCTCCTATAAAGCCCGTTGAATGGGAGGCGGATAGCGACTCTTTTGCATTGATTGGCGATCTCGGATGGAACGACTACCGCGTCCAGACTGATGTGCTGTGGCAGCAGCCTGGAACCGTGGAACTGCTCGGGCGAGCTAACACGCAGGCCAGGCCACCCTCTCACCAGGCTGCTTATTACTTGCGAATCACTGATGGAGGTTCCTGGTCGATCCTGTCTAACACAACGAGCGGCGCCTTCACCACTTTGGCCAGCGGCACGACGACCGCACCCGGCGTTGGTAGCTGGCACACGATGGCCATGACATTCCAGGGCTCTGCCATCGGCGGTTATCTGGATGGACATCTGCTTGGGTCAGTATCTGATTCCACCTATAACAGCGGACAGGTGGCTATTGGTGTGGTGGGCTATCAGACCGATCAGTTTGACAACCTTAGCGTGACGCTATTGGGTGGCGGTCCCACGAGCGGACCGATCAAGTCTGGTATCGCCGGCAAGTGCGTAGATGATAGTGGCAACAGCTCCACGAACGGCACTCCAGTTGAAATCTCGGATTGCAACGGTGGAGCCTCGCAGAATTGGACTCCAGAGGCAGACGGAACGATTCGCATCAATGGTAAGTGCATGGACATCACCGCCCGCGGCACCACCAATGGCACAAAAGTCGAGCTGTGGACCTGCAATGGCGGTGCCAACCAGCAATGGGCGGTGAACGGGACTACTTTGAGCAATCCCATTTCGGGACGCTGTCTGGACGATCCCGGATCGTCCACCACCAATGGCACTCAGCTTGATATCTGGGATTGTAATAACGGCGCTAATCAGCAGTGGACCTTACCGTAACTAGCAAAGTTCGGTGTTGGCGCCATCAGGGGCTTCAGAAACCGCAAACTCGGTTTCAAAAAACCTATCCCAGCGACACACAAATTCTGCCATGAGCAACTCGTTCTAGAACATCTGAATCAGAATAGCTACCCCTGAGAAAGTGACAGCCTCATGCAAGCATTCGTTGAGTTCTGTTGCGTCTGCCGAGCGGAATGGGTGGACCATATCCAAACCACCAGTTGGGCGGATCGCCATTTGCGGTTTCTCTCGAAACATAGAAAGTCATGAAACGATCCTATTGCGTGAATGGCCGTGAAGTGCGTCCGCAATCCACGTCCTGAAATCGAACACTTCCAGCCAACAGGGGCTTCCTCGTAGCGTGTCATTCAGGCCGGCGCTGCACGGTAGCAGGAACCATTGTCGAGACAGCTTTGGTTCTGAATCGGTGCACTCGAACCGTGGAAGGCCTGTATCTCTCCAATCGCACCAACAAAGCGTATTGGCAATGCCAATGACCGAGAATAGTGGGGAAAGAAATGAAGCGATCTTTTTGCGTGTTGTTATCTGTGTTGTTATTGTGTCTGAACATACCGAGCATAGCTGCCCAGAAAAAGAAACAGAGCCGTTTTAATGGTGGCGCGATCAGGGCGCAGGCGGCTCATCAAAATGCTTCTGCCGGCGGGCCGCCGCAATCGTTCTTTCAGAGGTCGGACTATACAGTCGGCGCAAGTCCATTTTCTTCCGCGACCGGCGACTTTAACGGGGATGGCATTCCCGATCTGGCGATCGTAAACAAAGGCGCAAACACGGTGTCGATCATGCTAGGGACCGGTGACGGCGGTTTCCACGACGGCGGACAGTTCGTCACCGGCGGCGGCCCGATCTCGGCGGTCGTTACTGATATCAATAATGACGGTATCGCCGATCTCGCAGTACTCAACGAGGGTGATGATTCAATCTCTATCCTTCTCGGCAACGGGGATGGCAGCTTCGGAAACAAGACGGATGTTGCAGTTGCACACGGCCCTGCCGCCATTGTTGCCGGCGATCTCAATCAGGATGGAAACGCCGATCTCGCCGTGGCAAGCGCGGGCGCCGATAGTATTTCTATTCTGCTGGGAGATGGAACGGGAGGCTTCACGCGCACAGACATCGCTTCCGGTAACAGATTCCCACATACGTTGGCCATTGGCGATTTCAATGGAGACGGCATCCCTGATCTCGTGTACACCGCCCCGGACGGGAATTTCACAGGCAGCTTTGACGTTCTGTGGCTCATGCTCGGGAATGGTGACGGAAGCTTTACCCAAAATGCCGCGAGCGGGGGACCAACCGCGCAAGGCATTGCCGCCGGAGACCTCAATGGCGATGGACTGGACGATCTTGTTATCACGTACCGAGGCTGCGGCCACACGGTATGCCAGGGCGTCGCTGCTCTGCTGAGTAACGGCGATGGTTCGTTTCAGGGAGCGTCGGACACTGACATTTCAACGTTGCAGTATTTCAACCTCGGAGCGCCTTTTATCGGGGACTTCAATAATGACGGCATTCCCGATATAGCCTTCCTCGGAACCTTCCAGAACAACGACACGGGGGTAAATCACATCAAGGTCTGGTTCGGGCGAGGTGATGGCGAGTTCACGCCCGGATATGACATCTTCCTGCAGGGAACGGTCCGCGGTTCCGTATCGCTGGGAGACTTCAGCCAAAACGGACGATTGGACGTAGCCGTTCCCGTGGTCAGCGATAACCGTATTTCAGTCTTCCTTAACCAGGATGCGCCATGTCCTCTCAACCCCGAATCGCCTTCGGTGACCATTTGCAGTCCGGGCGAGGAAGTAGCATTTCCCGGCTCGCCGATGGCTGTGCTTGCGGCAGTGACCGACGATAGTCCGGTGAACGAAATGCAAATTTTCATTGACGGAGAAAAGTGGTACGAGGAAGTCGGTGCGAATGCCGTGGATACGCAGATCGTAGTTCCGCAAGGGACTCACGAAGTGATGGTGCAAGCTTTCGATCAGGCGGGGCGCACGTTCAGCACATCGAGAATGATTATCATTGACCGCTTCGCCGATCCTGCGTGTCCGCTTGGGCCAACGCCGAAGCCGACCATTCGGCCCTACGCTTATATCTGCGAGCCGCTCGGCGGCTTAACCAGGAATTCGCCGGTCTCTTTGACCGCCGAAGGTACACCGCCCGGTCTTGCTCCCATTGATTCTCTCAACGTCTTCGTTGACGATGTCAACGTTTTAACCCTGCATGTTGATTCCGTACACGGATTCAACATGAATATGCCCTCCGGACAACATCGCGTAACTGTCCAGTTTACGGATACAGCCGGTGCAACCTGGGATTCAAGTGTCATTGTTAATGTGCCTTGAATCCTGAAATCGCAATTTCGGGCGGCCCCTTGGGCCGCCCTTTCCTCTGTGCGCAAACAGACACGCAGTTGGTTTCTACTATGACAGAGCAGATTTTTTCCGTGACTTACAACGGTCAAGACTACACATTATTTCCATTCAACCAGTACATTGAAACAATGAGCAATGGACATTGGGTGATTTCTGCTGCGAAGGAAGTGGGAAATGTACCAGGACTGTAGAATGTTGGCGTTCACTCAAAGTTGCGATTTAGGTAATCATGAGCGGTGGGTTCTGATGCTGCTTGCCTCTGCTATGGCAACAGTGGCGGCTGATCTTTGGCTTTCTTTCGCAAAGGCTCGTTATTTGTAAGCTGCCGAGTGATGGCGTAGTTTTTCCGGTTGCCCTCTAATGCAGCTGCCAGCTCTTGAACCCCGCGTCGAATTTCTTTTCCGTTAAAGCAAGCGAACCCCAGTTGCAATCCATGTGGCGCAACTCTACCTTGGCTATAACGGTCTATCGGAGTCACATCAACATTGCGTTCGTATGCGGCAGTGGCTGCCGATTCGGCATCGATACCCCTACTGAGCCATCCAACCGTCTGCAACCCCGCTTCTATCGGTGAGATTTCGAGCAGCCCTGCGAGCTTTAATTCCGCTTCTTCCAAAAGAACGGTAAGACGCTCAGCGTAGATTTCGCGCATGCGCCGCAGATGGCGCCCGAAGTGGCCTTCGGAGATGAAGTCGGCAAGCACAAGCTGACTGAGAAGCGGCGCGTGCCGGGCCGTCAATGACAACATGATTTCGAAGTGCTGCAGCAAGCCGAAAGGAACCACGATGTATCCCAAACGGAGCGAGGGAAACAGTACCTTGCTAAAGCTGCCGGCATAGAGAACCGATCCATCGTCCTCGAGTCCTTGCAGGGCAGGAATGGGCCGGCCGGAGTAGCGGTATTCGCTGTCATAATCGTCTTCAAAAATCATAGCTCCCGATTTCCGTGCCCACTCCAACAACTCGAGGCGTCGAGCCAGGCTCATGGTAGTTCCTAGAGGGAACTGATGTCCGGGGGTAACGTAGATCAACCGCACTCCGCGTGAAGGTAGCTGGCGGATTGTGATTCCCTCATCGTCCAATCCGGCGGCACAGATTTTCGCTTGAAATGCCTCAAACACCTGGATTGCACCAGGGTATCCGGGGTTTTCCACGCATACGGGGTCTCCGGGATTGACCAGCAATCTGGCGACTAGATCGAGCGCTTCCTGCACGCCCGTGACGATCGCGATCTGCTCCGGCACGCACTTCACACCGCGCGATTTGCTCAGGTACTCTGCCACCGCCTGCCGGAGTGGAGTGTACCCGAGAGGATCGCATCCCATCAGATGACGTCTTGAGATTCGGCGCAGACAGCGCGTCGTGATTTTCGTCCAGAGCTCGGTGGGAAACAGATCTAATGCCGGCAGGTTGGCGCGAAAGGCACGTATGGGCCGGTTCTCATAGCCGGCAAATAGCCTTACCCGGCGGCCATAATCTGAAATTGCTGAGTGCTTCCTTTGCCGCTCACGCTGCATCGCTGTTTTTGCTGCTTTTTCCTGAGTGACATGCAGCAGTTTTTCCGGCAGGACCTTGCTGACATACGTACCCGATCCAACGCTACCCTCGACGTAACCTTCGGAGGCAAGCAGCTCAAAGGCATTCACGATCGTTCCGCGTGCCAGCCCGTATTGGCGGGCCAGGTCGCGAGTTGCGGGCAGGCGCGTACCAGGAGGCAAACTGCCGCTCAGAATCCTTGAGCGCACGGCTTCATACAACCATTGATAGGCGGGTGTACCGGGTCTGCGATGCGGTAGAGCCAACTCGTATGCTGTTATTTTCTTTGCCATAAAAGTGGTACATAAAAACTATCGTAAATGGATATGTATGAATGAGCCATTTAATTTTATGGTTAGGCTGGCAAGAAGAGGGAAGCATGCAAGATAAAGCAAAAATCGAGCGACCGTCTGCAACCTTACATACAGCATCAGGAGGCTGGTGGTTAATTGCCGTGCCGGGGATGATTTGGGGGGCTTCATTCCTGTTCATCGCCGAAGGAATGCAGGCTATCGGTCCTAGTGGCGTTACCTTTGTCCGAATTCTCCTTGGGTTTGCCACGCTCTCTCTTTTTCCATCGGCGCGAAGACCGGTCAAGCGTTCAGATTGGGCAGGCATCGCATGGCTGGGCGTGCTGTGGATGGCATTCCCGCTCAGCATGTTCCCGTTTGCCGAGCAGCATGTCTCTTCCGCCCTCACCGGAATGCTAAACGGCGCTAATCCTCTGTTCACCGCGGCAGTTGCCGCGATCATCGCCAGGCGCATGCCCTCGCGCCGAATCGTAACCGGCCTGGTGGTCGGCATGAGCGGAGCCGTATTGATGGCCCTGGCTCCCGGCGGAGTCGGTCGCAGCAGCGCCGCCGGCATTGGGATGATTATCGCTGCACTCACCTCTTACGGAATCGCGCTCAATATTGCGAGCCCTTTACAGCAACGCAACGGCGCCCTGGCTGTGATCTGGCGCGCCCAAATAGTTGCACTGCTTCTGACCGCGCCGTTGGGAGTACCGGCCCTGATGGCCGCACGTTGGATGACCGGCCCTGCGACTGCGCTGCTCGCTCTGGGAGTGTTAGGCACCGGCGTGGCATACGTAGTTATGTCTGTTGCTGCCGGCAAGCTTGGTGCAACACGCGCCTCCTCCACGACTTTTCTGATTCCAGCCGTGGCGCTTGTTCTGGGCGTAATTATTCGCCATGAAAAGGTGGCGTTGATCTCCGTAATTGGAAGCATCGTCTGTGTCGCGGGAGCGTGGTTCATGCGGCGTGCCCCAAACACAGAAGAAGGAAAACAGAGAAGTGATCTCCGCAGTGAAAAAGAATTATTACGAACTCGAGCCGCATTAGAAACAGGAGAGTTATGAACACTACGACAGCCTCCGCGGGCATCGCTACAGGAATACTTTGCAGCGTATTGCTGGCGGCGCACTTTGCCGGGGACCATGAAGCGACCCCTGTGTCCCACGGCCAAACGAAAGATCGAGCACAAGTTGTGTTCTCCCGGCAATTGCCGAAAATGGATGGCAACCATCTGAAGGCAACTGTAGTTGAAGTTCGCTATGGCCCGGGCGAGGCATCGGCGCCACATTCTCATCCCTGCGCTGTCATCGCTTATGTTGCCGAAGGAGCGCTCCGAACCCAGGTAAAGGGCGAGCCGGAGGTGATCTACAAGGCTGGCGAGAGTTTTTACGAGGCGCCGAACGGTGTTCATCTCGTTTCCGCGAACGCGAGTTCCACGAAACCGGCAAAGCTTTTAGCGTACTTGATCTGCGACCGCGACACGCCACTCAGCGTGGATGTGCCGGGACGCAATTCCGCAGAAGGAGAACCGAAATGAATGTACATGCACAGGTAGCACCAGAAACCACGCAAACAGACCCAGGCGGTCGATTGCACAGGATTGATTGGGAACGCATGGGCGTACTTTACGCACGCATCGCGGTAGGGGCAGCGTTTCTTTCTGCCGTAGGCGGGCGCTTTGGCCTGTGGGACAGGGCCTTTGATCTGAAACATTTCGCAAATTTCCTGGAGTATGCGGGAGAAGTACTTTCCTTCATGCCAAGGGCCGCTGTTCCTTACCTTGCCTGGGCAGCCACGATTTGCGAAACATCGTTCGGAATCCTGCTGATCTTGGGGCTTTGGACGCGTTGGGTCGCGCTCGGCAGCGCCATTCTACTGGCCATGTTTGCTACGGCCATGGCCATCTCTTTCGGGCTCAAGTCGCCGATGGATTATTCGGTCTACTCAGCTTCAGGCGCCGCCGTCTTGCTGGCGCTTGACGCGTTCCGGCGAAGCAACCAACAAGCTTCCAACAAGATATAGGGAGGAAGACATCATGAAATTGATGCAGGACCGCAGGATTATTACAACAATCTTTTTCCTGACGACCCTGAGCGTCGCAACTTTATCTGCACAGAAACCCAAGGATGAACCATTGTTGCGTGCGCGTGAAAGCGTATGGCGCGCTTGGTTTGCCGGTGATATGAAGACACTCGAGAAATTAGTGCCTGCAGAAACCATTGTCATGAGCGGAGGCGAGGAGAAATGGAAGAACCAGGCCGATGTGCTTCGAAGCTCTGCTGAATTTCATTCCAAAGGTGGAAAACTTTTGCGACTTGAATTTCCGCGGACGAAAATCCAGCACTTTGGCGATGTCGCCATTATCTGGAGCAGTTATATTGTAGAGCTGGAGGTTAGCGGCAAGAGGTCGTTGGGTGCGAGCCGCGTGACCGAAATATTCGTCCGCCGGCACGGGCAATGGGTCAATCCAGGGTGGCACACCGATGAGGAAAAGTAATGCACAAAAAAGATCGATGAGCCACTAAGACGTTCTGCATCCCGCAGGGGTGCTGGCGTTCACTGAATGTGTCAATGCATCATTGCCTGTAAGCAGAAAAAACATCTCTACTTTTCCTACTGTGACCAGGAGCCTGGGAGTTGGGCCGGGCTCTGAAATAGTCTCCTCAGAGTACAAAAAAGGCCAGAGTTGCTGACCTGGACGCTCAATGCAAACTCTTTGCCATTTCTTCTAAAGATACGAGACTTGACAACACATTTCCCTTTGCAACAAAACAATTGCCTGCTGCGACAAACAAATTCCTCTTACAACAAACAAGTTGCACAAAATTGGACATCTTCAGATCAGCACCGCACGAGTTCTGGCAATCTTTGGATGAAACGGGTTTGTTGACGCAGCACGGGCGAGAAAGGCCGATAGAATTGGCGACCTCTGACACATAGATATGAAACCTCTGAATGCCGGGAGGGAAGAGTCAGACGTGGGGTCACCGACGCTTCCGTCGTAGGGACTCCTTCAACCGCTCAACCCTTCGAATGGCTTAAAACCAATGAAACGAAAGACGAACGATAGGAGATGAAGTATGCCAAGTATGCGTTGGGCAATCATTTTAGCGGCGTGTTGTGCGCTGCTCTCACCAGGGTTAGCGGCGGCCCAGACCTGGACACAGATCAAGGGGGCCTCCGTGGACGTGGACGCTATGGACACTCCGCTTACGGCCACGAACATCCCGTCGGGCGGGAAGGACAATATCGACGTTTACGCGACGTGGGGCGACGACACGTCGCCCCGCGTGGCCAGTTGCGGGCCCGTTGTGAGCACTTCTTGCCCAACCTTCACTAAATGGGTGAACATTAGTCCCGCCACCCTCCCCGGCGGCCAAAATTTTGGCACCGAAAGTGCCGTGGGATGGGGCACGCACCGGGTAGTATTCGTGACAACTGGCAACAACATCGTTGCCTACTCCACTCGGGATGGAAACCATGCCGCCTGGTCCAATTGGACTTCTCTTGACGCACCCCCGGCCAATGGGGTGTGTCTTAGTGGACAGGTCTCTGCTCCATTATCTGGCCCCCAGGCAATATCGCAGGCCAAGAACATGATCTCGGTGTTTGTACTTGGTACCGACTGTAATCTCTATATCAACTACAATCCTGCCGCAAACGGAGGTTGGTCAGGCTGGCTCAACTTGACCGGTCCGGGTTCCCCGCTCGCCAATAATGTCCACTCGGTTAGCCAGCAAGGTTCGAGCATTGCTGTCGTCTACAGCAACTTCAGCACCACCAATCCCACACAGGGAGCTTTAAACCAAATCCATGTCATTGTTGTCGATGGCAACCAGAATGTCTGGGATGAAAACTACTTTGACGATGCAACTATCGACTACAATCCCGATCCCACGACTGGACCTTGGTCCCTTACAGAAACCAATGCAACAGTAGCCCAAGGTAGTTGGAATGCGATTGGCGCGGCGGTAAGCCCGCCACAAGCAATCGCAGTCTTTGCCGACCAGGGGACAGTCAGCTCCAGTTTTGGTAATCTAGCAAACCTACTGGGGCAGCAGCTTCAAGAGACAGATGGGTCAATCCCGTCCACCACCGGCACCGTAGTGGTTGACGGACCCTTCGAGAACGACGACGGTTTTCTGGCAGCGCCAGTACCAGTGACCTTGGGCAAACAGGGCGCCGACTGCGACACCTCCAGATCGTGCAAAAACGCCGT
>DASREY010000148.1:0-22757 GCA_035651775.1 Terriglobales bacterium | reverse complement strand
GCCAAGACCTATGTGATCTGTATTGAGAATTTCCCTGTTATCTGCTGTAAAAACCAACTGGTATCAAACTGTCAGCATTGAACGATCCTGGGCCATAATTGTTTGTTGTGTGTTCAGGCATTCAAGAATGCCGGGCCTCTGGCCTCTGCGGTCTTTGAAAATTTATTTTCTTCCCCGCCAAAACGGCGATCCCGGTAAGCGGGATGGCGAGCGCTGACGCCGCAAGCAGATGGGCGGGGCTGCAAAGCCCAGGGTATGTTCTGGAAACAAAGAAAACAAAGCACTTCCGCTCTGCGCAAGGCCGGCGCGCACCCCTTGCGGGGCACCTTATGAAGAGAGTTCCGAGCCCCCACATGTTATTGAATTGTAACAACTTAACAGCTACCCCCTTGCTGAGCAAGGGGGGTGGGGGAGGCCCTTCTTGCAAACCGATCTCCTTCTGTCATGTTGAGCGGAGCGCCTCGTCAAGAGCTGCACCCTCGGTGCGGACAAGGCGCGTAGTCGAAACACCCCGAGAATGCGTAGCCAGGAAATGCCGTCCCAGGGAATTCTCTCCCGAGCGCGTCCCGTTTGCCCGCGGCCGCATCGAGAAAATTCCCTGACGCGGTATGGGATACCGAAATCCTCTCGGGGTGTTTCGACTCCGCGCTTCAGATTCTCGTGGCGGCCAATAGGATCGTGGCGCTCCGCTCAACATGACAGGGATATGCGGCATAGCCACCGTAAACAAATGCCTTCTTTCTTTGCGGCTTGCCGCGCTGTGCTACACCGGCTTAGCAGGCTTCATTTTCCCTTGCTGGTGGCCGCTTTCGGCTGATCCTCTGAGACTCTGGCTAAAATTGATAAAATAGAGTCTCTGAATCATTCAAGTAATCTTTGGAGTCAAAGGGAACAGCGGTAATGCCTCTCTACGAGTATCTGTGCAAGAAATGTAGCCATCGTTTTGAGCGCATCCAGAAATTTTCTGATGCGCCGGTGAAAAAGTGTCCCCAGTGCGGGGGCGCGGTTGAGCAGTTGCTCTCTGCGCCAGCCGTGCAGTTCAAAGGGTCGGGCTGGTACGTGACCGATTACGCTAAAAAACCAGCGGCCACTTCCAGCAAAGGCGCGGAGAAAGCCGGAGGTGGTGACGGCGCTGGCGGCGAATCTGCCACTAAAACCGAGGCCGGCGAGAGCAAGGCGGAATCGAAGGCCGAACCCAAAAGCGACAGCAAGACCGAAAGCAAGAAGGAAGGTAAGAAGCCGGCAAAGAAGTAGGGTTTCCAGAGTGGCCGGCATGTCTCAGGTTATGAATTGTAAAAGCCCATTTAGGAACTGGGTAGAGGATTTTCAGGGCGTTACAATATAGAAGGCTGATGCACGATTAAGTTGAGTTAAGGTTGAAACACGCGGTCGAAGGAAGCGAGACGGAAGCAGCATGTTTGAAGTGAGCGTGGAAGAAAGCTTTGCCGCCGGGCACGCATTGCGCGGGTACCGGGGCAAGTGTGAAAATCCGCACGGACATAATTACAAGGTCCGCATTACAGTGACGGGCCAGCAGCTTGATGGCATCGGGCTGCTGTGGGATTTCAAAGACCTCAAGTCTGCCATGAACCAGATCATCGACCGGCTCGATCACCAGTATCTCAATGACCTTGAGCCGTTCCAGCAGACCAACCCTTCGGCGGAAAATCTGGCCAAATATTTTTACGATGAGACCAAGTCGCGGCTCGATCAGAGCACGCAGGGGCGGGTGCGTATCAAAAACGTCCAGGTGTGGGAGACCGACACCACCACGGCCACGTATTTTGAATAGACGGAGCCCGGCCTGAATCGCGGGTCCACCATGCAGATCACAGAAATATATTCTTCGATTCAGGGCGAATCTTCTTTCGCCGGCTTGCCGTGCATCTTCGTGCGGCTTACCGGCTGCAACCTGCGCTGCGCGTGGTGCGACAGCGAATATACGTTCACCGGCGGAAAAAAGATGAGCATGGCCGAGGTTCTGAGTGAAATCCAGCGGCTTGAGCCGGTGAAAATGGTGGAGATCACCGGCGGCGAACCCATGCTGCAGGAACGCGAAGCGATCCCGCTGATGCAGGAGCTGATTGGCCTGGGCTATACCGTGCTGCTCGAAACCAGCGGCGAGCGCCCGCTGGCCGGCGTTCCGCGCGAGGTTCACAAGATTGTGGATGTAAAATGCCCCCACTCAGGCGAGGGCAATACATTTAATCTCGCCAATTTGCAGGCGCTCGGCAAGCGCGATGAAATAAAATTTGTGCTGAGTGACCGCCCCGACTACGAATTTGCCCGCGATTTTACGCGGCAGCATGGACTCGCATCGCTGGCCGGCGGCGTGATTTTTTCTCCTGCGTTTCGCAAGGATGCGCGCGGCGCCCGCGACAGCTCGCATTGCCTGGTGGACCCGCGCGAGCTGGCCGAATGGATTCTGGCCGATGGACTCAATGTCCGGCTGGGGCTGCAACTGCACAAATTCATCTGGCAGCCGGAGACAAAAGGGGTTTGATTGAGAGCTTTTCGGCCTGACCTTTCTGCCTGATTTTATCTGCAAGATATTCCAGCGTGCCCGTTCCTGCATAGAGGTCCTGCTGTAGCCGTCAAAGAGAGCTCAAGGAGATTAAGAGGCGGTTAGGTCTTAAACCCGAAAAAATGGCGCAAGTTGCGGGTTGGTCCATTAAAATATATGGTTGAGAGATTTGTGGACATCCAGTAATAAGGGGCAGCTATTCCGCCGTTGAGTTCATCTAACAACTAGTCCATTTCCATGAAAACACAGCATCAGACCCAGGCGGTGATTTTATTAAGCGGTGGGATGGATTCGTGCGTGTGCGCCGCGCAGGCGGTGCATGACTTCAGCGGCGAAGCGGTGGCGGCGCTGCACATGAGTTACGGGCAGCGCACCGAACAGCGCGAAGCGCAGAGCTTTTTTGCGGTCTCCGAAAAGCTGGGCATCGGGCAGCGCATGGCGCTGCGCAATGAAGTCTTGCCGGCCATTGGTGGGTCGGCGCTTACCGATGGCAGCATTGCCGTTCCCGAATCGGGAGAGATCGGCCTCGGTATCCCGGCAACGTATGTCCCCTTCCGCAACGCGCATTTTCTCGCCGCTGCGGTAAGTTGGGCCGAGGTTTTGGGCGCGCGGAAGATCTATATCGGCGCCGTCGAGCAGGATAGTTCGGGATATCCGGACTGCCGCCCGGCATATTACTGCGCCTACAATGAAGTGATCCGGACCGGGACCAGGGAAGGCGTCATTGAGGTCGTAACACCTTTGATTCACTTGCGCAAATCGGAAATTGTGCGTCTTGGGTTAAAATTGGGTGCGCCCCTCGAGTTAACCTGGTCCTGCTATAGCCGTCATGATCGCGCCTGTGGAGTTTGCGATAGCTGCGTTCTTCGGTTGCGCGCCTTTGAGCAGGCTGGGGCAGTTGATCCGATTGCGTATGAGCCGCAGCCGGACCCGCAAAAAATTTAGAAACAGAAGGAATTTACATAACAGGAAACTGAAATGAACAAAAAACTGATAACGATATTCGCCACAACTACTGTGCTCTTGCTCGCCGCGGCCGCCGGCTGGTCCCAAATGCTGGCCCGGGTGCATGGCAAGTGCACTGACACAGACGGCAAACCCATGGCTGGCATCACCGTGGAGTTCGCCAACCAGGAGACCGGACAAAAATACCCCCTCAAGGCCGACAATAAAGGCGAATTCAATACCATCGCCATCGTGCCGGGTAAATATACAGTCAATCTCGTGCAAGATGGCAAGGTGATCCACTATTACAAAGACATCCCGGTAACGCTGAGCGAACAAGGCACCAACCTGGATTTTGACTTGCAAAAAGAAGTGCGCGAGGCGCAGAAAAATCCGGAATACCAGAAGAAGACCGTGGAGCAGGTCAAAGAAAACGCAAAAATCACCACGCTCAATAAAATGCTGACTGACGCCCGTGCCGCCGAGCAAGCCGGCAACTGGCAGCAGGCGGTCCAGACCATGAATGATGCGATTGCTATTGACGCGACGCACGACGTGATCTGGGCGCATTTAGGAGACGCCGAACTGGGCGCCGGCTCTACTGCAACCACCAAAGACGATGCCACGCCGCACTTTCAGAAAGCCATTGACGCCTACAAGAAAGCCATTGACCTGGTCGAGAAAGCCCCGGCGCCTACGGATAAGAAAGGCGCCAACCCCGCCGACAACAAGGCCACCCTGGGCAAATATCACAATAATCTGGGCCAGGCCTATGCCAAGACGGGACAACCCAAAGAAGCGCTGGATGAATACACCACCGCGGCGCAGGATGATCCACCGAATGCTTCTATGTATTACTTCAATGCCGGCGCTACTCTGACCAATCAGGCTACCAAAGAGACGGACTCGGCCACAAAACAGAAAGATATTGACGACGCCAATTCAGCCTTCGATAAAGCCATTGAAGCCAAGCCTGACTATGCCGAAGCTTACTATCAAAAAGGCATCAATCTGACCTCCAAGGCTACGATTGATAAGAGCGGCAAGATGGTGCCGGCGCCCGGAACCATTGAGGCGTTCAATAAATACCTGGAGCTGGAACCCGACGGAAAGCATGCGGAAGAGGCCAAGGGACTGATTGAAGGTTTTGGCGAGACAGTAAGCACGACTTATAGAAAGGCCAAAGCTACGCCGCCCGCTAAAAAGTAAAACCCTTTAATGGTTATATAAGGCGGCCGTGAGGCCGCCTTTCTTTTTTGCATTTTTATTCCGGGAGTAAGCGGTGTCTAAGCGAAAATGCGAGCGAGAACAGTTGGTATCTGACAACTGAGAACAAAGAACCGAGAACTGCTTTTCCATGGCTCATCCTGCACATTCCGAACGCGTACTCTCTTTTGCAGAGGCACGCAAGGTGGTAGAAGAAGCCGGCAAAGGCCTGCTGCGCGGCCGCAGCTTTTCCACTGAGAAGGTAAATCTACTCAACAGCGTTGGACGTGTTCTCGCGGAACAGATCGTTGCCGATCGCGACTTTCCTCCCTTCAATCGCGCTACCCGCGACGGATTTGCAGTCAGGGCAGCGGACATACTGGGCGCCGGCGAAACTACTCCCATCCGGTTGCGGGTTGTGGGCGAGACCAAAGCCGGCGCTCCGCAATATGGCGATGCAGTAAAGCCGGGTGAGGCGCTTGAGATCATGACCGGCGCTCCTGCCCCGGCGGGCAGCGAATATGCCATCGTGATGGTGGAGCACACATCCCGCCAAGGGGATGAAGTTCTGGTGCGGCGTGCGGTCAAAGCCGGCGAGAACATTGTTGCAACCGGGAGCGAGGCCAGGAAAGGATCTCATCTGCTGGCTCCCGGACGCCGTATCGACTATGCTGCCGTCGCCCTGACTGCCAGTGTGGGCAAGGCACAGGTCGAGGTCTTTCGGCGGCCGCAGATCGCGATTCTTTCCACCGGGGATGAAATTGTTGAGGTCAACGCCACGCCGCAGGCGCACCAGATTCGCAACTCCAACAGCTATTCGCTGGCGGCGCAGGTGGCGACAGCCGGAGGCGCGCCGGTACAGCTCCCCATTGCCGCCGATAATATCTCCGCTTTGCGTGGATTGATACAAAAAGGGCTGGAATCTGATCTGCTGCTGCTGAGCGGCGGCGTTTCCATGGGGAAGTATGACTTGGTGGAGCAAGTGCTAGCCGAGTTTGGGGCCGAGTTCTTGTTTACCGGCGCGCTTATTCAGCCCGGCAAGCCAGTCGTATTTGGACGCGCCGGCTCCACTCCCGGCCAGCCAACCTGTTATTTCTTCGGATTGCCGGGCAATCCGGTTTCTACCATGGTGACCTTTGAACTTTTCGCCAGGCCGGTGATTGATGCTCTATGCGGCTCCCCTCCGGCCTCATTGCAGCTCTTACAGGCGCGGCTAAAGTCGGAGATCAAAACCAAGACCGGCCTTACCCGGTTCTTGCCGGCGCTTCTGGCTGATTCGCAGGTAGAAACCGTGCGCTGGCAGGGCTCAGGCGATATGGCCGCGACAGCCCAGGCAAACTGCTATGTGGTGGTCCCACCCGATCGAGAAATAATCCCTGCCGGCACGATGGTAGAGATTCTGCTTCGATATTAGAGCTGGGTTGGTAAACAGCGTTGTGTCAGCCCACGGAATCTGTACAGACTCCTAGAGTCTCTTCAACTTCCCACCCTGAATCTTTCGCCCCTGCGGCAGTTCCTTCTTCTTTAACTCTAAACCTGAGAAAAACAGTGTTAACCTAGGGATTACGAATCGTGCCCAAGCTATCTCATTTCGACGCCCGGGGCCGGGCAGCGATGGTAGATATTTCCGCCAAGCCCGCCACCCGGCGCGAGGCCGAGGCTAGTGCCTTTGTGGTTATGTCTCCTGAAGTAATCAAGGCGCTGCCGGAGAACCCTAAGGGCGACCCCTTTGAAATTGCCAGGATTGCGGGCATCAGTGCTGCCAAGCGCACGGCGGAGCTGATCCCTCTGTGCCATAGCCTGCCGCTTTCTCACATTGATGTCCGCCTGCACCTGTGCGAAAATGGCGTCTCAATCGCCTCCACCGCCGCCACGACGGCCCCCACTGGCGTCGAGATGGAGGCACTGGTCGCAGCGAGTGTTGCCGCTCTTACTATCTACGACATGTGTAAGGCTTTAGATAAGAGTATTGAGATCCGCCAGGTGGTTTTGCAGCGCAAATCAGGCGGTAAGAGCGGAGAATATCGCCGCATCAGGAACGCGAGTAGACGAGTGAAAAAGTAGTCCCATGCCCAGCAATGTCAAAATTCTGCTTGTAGACGACAATCCAATGATCCTGGAGATGCTGCGGCGTGATCTGGCAGAGTTGACCAGCCCCGTGCTTACCGCCACCGATGGGGCCGATGCCCTGCTCAAAGCCATTGACGATCCGCCTGACCTGCTGATCAGCGACTATGACATGCCCGGCATGAACGGCCGCCAGCTCATGGAAAAACTCAAAGGCCGGGCCAACACCGCTCGCATTCCGATTATCCTGCTGGCCAACAAGAACGATATCAGCGAGAAACTCAAGATCCTGCAGGAAGCGGTGGAAGACTTCCTGGAAAAGCCCTTTTTCCTGAAAGAAGCCGTTGCCCACATCAAGAAGGTGATTGATAAGATCGCGCTGGAAAAACTGACCCGCGAGTCTGCCGGCGAAAGCACGGTGCGCGGCAATCTGGTGCAGATGAGCTGCCTCGACCTGCTGCAATCGCTGGAAATGGGCCGCAAGAGCTGTTCGCTGGCCATCACCAGCAACAACGACCGCTGCGATATGTACTTCAGCGAAGGCCAGATCAACCACGCAACCTGTGGCAATTTGAAAGGCGATGAGGCTGTTTATAAGGTCCTGACTTGGCAGACCGGCAATTTTCTAATTGATTTCACCGGCTCCAGCCCCGAGCAGACCATCACCCGCTCCACCCAGGGGCTGTTGATGGAAGGCCTGCGCCTGGTGGATGAAGCTAACAAGGACAATGTCGAGGCGTAAAGACAAGTTCTGGAGATTTGCTTCAGAAATAGCTTAAAAAATAAGTTTGATCAGGGCACAACTTTAGCCGCGCCGTTCAGCCGCTAAAATGCGGCTTTTTAGCCACTGAGGTTTTCGAATTCCGCCGATCTAAGTTCGCCGATCTATAGAATGATGAAACAGCTCTAACCGAATGCTTCTTGATCCTAAGTCCATCTTGCTTGAAACTAGAAACTTGGAACTCGAAACTAAAGCAGCAGCCATTCTCACCATCAGCGACTCCGCCTCTGCCGGCACGCGCCCAGACCTTTCCGGCCCCGCCGTAAAAGAGCTACTGCAACAAAACCACTTCCTTGTCGAACAAATAGAAACCGTAGCCGACGAACAACCGGAGATCGAAGCCGCGCTTCGCAGGCTGGCCTCTTTGGCTCCTCTGGTGATAACCACCGGGGGCACCGGGATCGCCACGCGTGATGTAACCCCGGAAGCCACCCGCGCGGTATGCAAGAAGCTGGTGGAAGGGATTCCCGAACGCATGCGCAGCGAAGGGGCAAAGAAAACGCCATTAGCCGCGTTAAGCCGGGGCGTCTGCGGCGTCTGCGGCACATCGCTGATAGTGAATCTGCCCGGAAGCCCCAAAGCAGCGGTGGAATCGTTGCAGGCAGTGATTGAAATACTGCCTCACGCCTTGGAGTTGCTGCGGGGAAATACCAGTCACACCTGCTGACAAGTTGGAAAGTTGCTCTGCTAAGATGCGGCTTATCCAAAACATTAGAGCCAGCGGATCCTTCTCGCTAAATAGATCCGTCCAGGGTTAGGACTTCGACACACCATGTACGACCAAACAGATTGTCCACGACGCCCAGAACTGCCACGAAACAACTTTTTTGGAACGGCGGTTAAGCCGCAAAATGTTCCACCGGTCCAGTAGGCTGCTGCCTGCCATTTCTGGGGTATACGTGGATTGCCTGATCTTGCACCTATACTACTCTAGAGTTCCTCCAAATCCACCATATCCGACAGGCGCAATGGCAAGCTCATTTCAGCTTGTTCTCAAAGCGATACACTGTATCGAAGAATTATGACAACTATGTTGAGACCGCTAAGTGCGGGCGAGTTACTGGACCGAGCATTCAATCTGTACCGTAATAACTTTGTTCTGTTCGCAGGAATCATGCTGCCACCGCAAATTCTTCTTTTTGCAGGTATAGTGTGGACTTACTACCCGTTGGAGCATGCAACTTCTGCTTATGATCTTTTAGCTGCTTTCGATGGAATCATTGGTCGGGGAATCCTATCTACCCTAAGCTATTCAGTCAGTACTGCACTGGGACAAGCCGCCATAATGTATGCTGTGTCACAGCTATATGTGGACAGACACCCTAGCATTTGGGAGTCCTATAAATCGGCAACACAACGGTTCTGGCCGGTTATCGGCGTCGGGATTCTGGTCTCAATAGGGATATGCATCGGCATTGTTGCCATTATCATTGGAGCTATAATTGTGTACATTTTCTCGGTGCTTGCCATACCTGTAGTTGTTCTGGAGAAACTTGAAGCGATTGCTGCTCTCCGCCGGAGCATCACCTTGGTAAGAGGTAGTGTATGGCGCATTGCGCTGATCTGTGTTGTTTTCATTGCTGTATCTTATGCCGTAAAGCTACTTGTAGGAGTGCCGATATTAGGCGTTCTTCTTGCCTTTCCCTCTGCTCGAACTGCGACTGTTTCTTTGTTAGTGCAACAGGTCAGCATCTTCATCACACAGGTTCTCACTTCCCCATTACTATTCATCGCCATTTCTATTCTTTATTATGATCAGCGCGTACGCAAAGAAGCACTAGATTTGATGAACCTTAACGCCACGGACCTGAGCGTTGCCAAAAATAATCCAGCACAATTCCCAGAATAAAAGCGATGAACCCGAAGATTACTGATGCCCATTCATGAACGTGAATCTCATAAGCAATCCAGGGGCTCAGACAAAGACCGATAAATGCAAGACGACCAAATGTATGTTTGTTCAAATAGTTGTTCGCAGGATTACTCATATTTAGCAACTCCGCAATCGAAACATCTACGTTTGTGAAGCAATGTCAAGTTGAGCAGAATGCGTCCTCTTCTTGTTCACCAATCATCTCATGGTCAATATTTGGAGCCAACGCCTTTTAAGAGTCGGGTCTCTCAACCCCACTCCAACTTTGGGGGTACTTGGCGGCAATGAAATAAGCACATGTTTATTGAATATGGTAAAAACCGTACTTCAGTTGACACGTGTCGTTTTGCTGTTTCAATGCCATTCCCACCCTTACCACCCTAGTGAAATTCCATATATTAACCCCATTGAGCACCATGCCAGGTGCCGGGTCGGCCATTTGTGGATCCCTGAATAGCTGTACAACCGACACAAGAACCGCGAGAATGCTATTCTCCCCCGCCGACTTCGGACCCAATAGTTGTACATCCAGTTTTTCAAGGTTACTCTTCGCGTCTGCAAAGGCAGACATGTTACATGCCAATAAGGCATTCGGATCATATCCAGGATTTACTTGTGGCGCGGGAGGAAGGTTTTTTGTAGGATTGCCAAATGTTTGCCCATTCCCTCCTGGAACTTGGTCGCACGAACTGGCATACGGGGCACCTGCATCATAGATTGTGTAGCAATGCCCAGCCGGACCATGTAACCAAAAGGGCCGATATTGATAGTTGTAAGCTCGCATGTGCGTATCTTCCGGGTCCCAAGAAGTCATCTTGAGATCGGCAGCGCCAGCTTTCCAAGCTGTCAGTGCTTCAGGACATGGCATGGGGATTCCGTCCATGGCGCAATCAAACGTGCCATCTCCACCTGACGTCCACCTTCCGCCCCACGACTTGCACTCATCCGGATCGCTCGTAGGCCCCACATCGCAATAGTCCAACCCTAGAGGATCAATGGAGTCCAGCGGGCTATTGCCAGCATAGGCATACCGATTCCACGTCTGCGGATTCAGCGGGTTCACTGCTCCAAGCCCGGCCGGATCAGGCGAAATCCATCGGCCCACTTGGGCGGAGCTGTATTCGCGGTACATGAAATCTGTTAGCAAGCCGTTCTCTGTGTTCTGGCTCTGACCGGTAAAGGAGTGATCCAGCGTTCCGGTTTCCGCGTAGGACTCGCCAAAGGGCGCATACGCGCCTGCATAGTAAAGGGTTCGCGCCGGGGTAGAAGCTAACCGCGAACTCCCCAAATGATCGGTATGACGGTAATACTGCAAGCCCGAAGAGTTATAGATCGCGGTCGCGCCGCCCGGCAATGGCACGAAGGCTGTGGCCAAGGTTTGCCCATTCATTAAAGCCAATTTGCCGCCGTCTGGCCCATAGACTACCTGCTGATAGCTCGTCCCGTTCTGTTGCTCCACCCTGCGTCCCAACGCATCGTAGGTCAGGTTCACCGGATTGCCCCCGAATGTAGATGAACTGACCGAAAGCAACTTGCCCTCGGCATTCCAAGTGTAGTGATGAACCCAGTCAAAGGTGGTATTGCCATTGGCGTCATAGGTGAAGCCAAACGAGGATGGCACCTGATTCGTAGCTGCAGGGTAAGGTCCTGGCTGCCAGCTTATCGTGCCGTTCTTGCTGATATTACCAAAAGTATCATAGCTGAATGTCTGGTTCCACAATGGCTGGTTCTGCGGAGTGTTGCAGTTCACGCTGGCAACGCGTCCCAGGTCGTCGTGGCTGTAAGTGCAGGTCTGGCTATCTTGCGTGCCGGTGATGCTATCGGTGATCTGCAGCTTCTGCAGGCTGTCGTTGGCGTTCCAAGTCAACTGCCCTACATCGGTCTGAGCGTTCACGTTAAAGGTATATTGTTTTAATCGGCCGGTGTTGGGGTCATAACTGAACTGGTCATAATCTGAAGAGCCGAAGTTTACTTGCGTGGGCGCACCAATGGGCTGTGCGGTTCCGGCGTTGTAATAAGTAACTCCAGTCACCGGATTCTGCCCGCTCGCAGCCGTTACCTTGGTGATCCGGCCCTCGCCATCCAACCCGCTCCCGTCGGTTGCGCCATAGGTGATCATTGGCACTCCGGGCATCGTCCAAGTCTTCAGCGGTCCGTGCGGCCAGTAGCTGGCATTCACATGGTAATAGCCGTTCGAGTGTGGCGTTGATTCGTAAGCGTCCGTGGTCTCGCCACGTGGCGAGTAGCCGTAATCCAACTCTGTGATCGGCGTGAGCGGATTGCTACAGCTCGTACAAGTGATTGCCCTTGCCAACCGTCCCTTGGCATTCGTCATGGCGGCTCCATTCACCGTTGCCGAATCATAGTAAAACAGTTCGGATGCCGTGCTCGGGCCATATCCTGAACCCCAATGACTTACTCCCCACAGGCGATGCAGGGCGTCGAAGCCATAGCAGGTAAACGCTCCCATGGCATCGGTGCGACGCACCATGTCTCCAGGGTTATTCGGACAGAAGCTGTCGGAATCATAGGCATAGGTCGTTGTTCCCGTTTCAGGATTAGTTTCCTGAGCCAGCCTCCCCAGGGGGTCGTAGATAAAGTTGCGTGTCTGCTGCGAACCAGGCGCTCCCTGCTGTGCATTCTGGGTAACGGTCATGCGACTGTAGGGCACAGAGTTGATGACGGTAGTATCGTAAGTGTAGTTGGTCTGGAAGCCCCAATAGGCCGGGTTAAGTCCGCAGTTGCCGTTGCCGGCAGCGTTAGCCAGTTCGCATACAGAAGTCAACCGTCCCAGCGCGTCGTACTGATATTGGCGTCTCTTGGTATTGTTATCGCCGGTAGCTAATGGCCCCAAGTCTACAAGCACATTATTATCAGTGTAGTAATAATTCACGGTGCCGCCGCCTGCGTCGGTTACCAGCTTTGGCCGGTTGAGAGCGTCGTAAGCTGAGGTTGTTAGCGGAGTTCCTGCTGGATAACTCCCGCCTGCCGCAGCCACATAGGGCATTGAGGTGTGCCAAATGCGCCCGCTGACGTCATAGTCGGTCCACACCGAATCGTAATTGGTAGCAGTAGGCGATTGCTTTTGCTGAACAATATGAGTCCTGCCGAATCCATCAAGAGTTGTACGAATGTCTTCAGTAGAAATAGACCCATTGAAGTTGAATGAGCTTTCCGTAAATGGCGGGGTGAACGAAGGCAGCGGCGTGGCCTTGGTATAGGAAATATGGGTCACGTTGCCTAGTTCATCGGTCACTGAAGTTGGCCGCCACATTGCGTCAAGGACGACCGAACGGCTACTCCCGTTGGCATCCGTTGTTGAAGCCACCACCCCACCAAAGCAGTCGTAAGTGGCGCGAGTAGTAAGATCGACTCCAGAAGTCCCAGTCGGCGGAGTCACACTGGTGGGGAACGCATTGCCGCAGCTCGATGTGGAATCAGCAAGGTTGTGGTAAGTCGGTTGCCCGTTTACGTCACGGTCATCGTGTACCACCCCTGTATCGTAGTAGTCGATGTTATGGTAAAGCCAACTCGAGCCTGTCCACATCTGGATCTCAGTCAAATTGCCGCGCTGCGATTGCGGAGGATCGCCGTGCTGCGGTGTCGTTCCCGGTGGAGTCCACAGCGGCCACTGATCATAATAGAAGTAGGTTTGACTTAGAATGTTGGGGGGATTAGCGCCATCTTCCACGATCTCACTAGCCGGGTGGTCCACAATGTTACCAACGTTCGTGGCATAGGTGATGAGCTTCTTGCGAAGGAATGCATAGCCCCAGTCGTAGTCATCGGTCTCGATCAGATTATTGTTGCCATCAAAATAGTCGTCATGCCGTGATGCGGTGCCCGGCAGCTCTGTGTATTTAATATGGTTGGCAATAGGCGGGTTGACGGTAATACCTGGGCCGCAGGTGCCTGAGCTGACGCCATTCCAGCAGTCCAGTATAGTTTCGAGCAAAGTACCCGAGCTTGCCGGACCCTGATAGATCTGCCGCTGGGTCTCGAAGCCATTGGAAAAGTTGATGACGGTCTCATCACCTTGCGGACTTGTAACGTGCGTGGTGGTGGTGCCATCCGCATTCTGCGCAATATAAGTGCTGCTGCTTGGGGAACTGCCGCTGCCATCTTCCACCGTGCGCACAAAGGCCGCGGTCGTACCGTCGCAGAAAATCCCGTTCAGCGCACCATCACCGCCCCAATAGCTGTAGCTGATCTTTCCTCCTGTGGGCAAAGTTACGCTTTTCAGCCGCCCCGTCTTGCTGCCGGGAAAGCCCGGCGTATCTTCATACTCGAGCTGGTACGACGATCCATCTGGATAGGTAATAGAGGTAATGAGGGGAACACTTGGATACGAATACTCCGCAATACCGGAACACCCGAAATTGGTTTGGATGGGGTAGCCTGTATAACTTATGTTAGTTGTCGCTGAGCTTCCGCCAGGAATTCGATAGGTGTAGCTCGTAGGATACGGTGTGCCCGAGTTGGCAATCGTCATCTGCCAGATACCCAACGTATCGGTAAATGTGACCCCGTCGCCGCTGCTGATGTAATTTCCATTGGAATCGTAAATGGTTGTTGGGCCGGTTTGGTCTCCCATGGGGGCGTTGATAGCGCCACCTGAGGGAGGATAGACAGTGGCACTAAGAGAACTGGCAACCACCAGTACCTGGTAGCCGTAGCCGTCTGTTCCAATAGCGGAATCAAAGGCTTGCGGTTCACAATGATTCGGCGATACCCAAAGAACGCCATTGTTCCACAAGAATGGGCCGTGGGTAGTTCCTGACGGGTCGTGGTAGACAAAGTTAAGGTACAGTGGACAGTTGGGGCCGCCATAGAAAGTGTCATAAGTCATGTAACCAGACATGGCCTCGGTTTGCCGCGTCCAGCCGAACACGTCATTCATGGGTTGCCATGAAAGGTCGCCAGCGCCATCATCCACCACTTTCCAGACTGAGTTGTCGAACCCCAGTGAATAATTGAATGCCAAACCGCGCCCTGCCTTGCTGATGATGGGAAAACCCCAATGGATATTCTGATTACCCTCATTGATCCTGTCAGGGCCGCCACCAATCGAACTAAACGGAGGAAAGCCGGTGGCCACCTGGGCTCTTGCGTTGGGACTGAAGACGAACGCAAAGAAGCAAATCAGAACCGCGCAAAACCGGCTCAGTTCCGAGTGTCCGGCTTCAAGTTTCAAGAAGTTGCAACGACCCAAAGTTTTCATAACGTCTTCCTCGCTCTCACAGGACTGAATGCTTTTTGCCAAATACTAAGTGCCAATTTCCGGCCTGAATGCGGAATGCCATTTCAGTGCTACTCAAATTGCGCATCGTCAAGACCGCTGTCAATGCTCGCTTGGCTGGCCTGAAAATCCATCATCAGGTTGTGGTTCAAATATTTCTGCACATGAAATGGAACCTGAACTCCACTTACAACCCGGTAGTCCGAATAGCGCACTTCAATAGGGATATTGGTGTTCATGTCTTTATCGCTATGGGCGTTGAAGGCAGCCGCCACTGGCAATGAAGTCTTCGAATTAAGATAGAAATCTATTGTGCTCAGGCGCGGCATCAGGCTGGCGATTGCCGTCAAGCTCGGATTTGCCGTGCGCCATACGCGAACGTGCTGCACAGCGACGCCGTTATAGGTCTCAGCCCCGATGTATTTGGCCACCACTCCTGGCTGTGACGCCACCCCAAGTGACATTAGCGCCGGGAAGAACCAGGCGGTATCAGTGAAGGTGTTGTGCACTGCAATAGAATGCCTGGCGTTGTCGGCCTTGGCTGGACTCCCGATCCATGCCCCTGTGGGGTGGCCTTGGCTATCGAGCCCCCTTATTTCGCTCCGGTTGGAGGCTGCAAAATCAATACGGCTCTCGGCATACCCCTTGGCCTTGAATGTCGCCGCGCCAGTTGCTCTTCCAGGAGCCCGCCGTCTGCGTCGCAGTACCGGTCAGCGTTACATCGGCAACCGCGACGCCGCCTGTCAACGCCTGCACCGACTGCGCCGCCAGGGAAAGCGCATGTGGGTCGCTGGAGTTCGCTGTTGAAATCTGCGTCTCCGATAGTTGGGAGGCTGAATTTTGCGCGTTCACAACTACCGAAGCCAACACAAGAATGATTACGTTTACAATCCAAGCTTTTGCCATACCATCTCCTTGCCTGTGAATTCCATCCAACAAACCAGCAATAAATTGAACCAGAGTACCTGCTCAATATTAAAGACAAATTAAAACCGGCTTTGGTTCCCAAAAACTTGCGTTTTTCGGACTCTCACACTCTAATGACAAGAAATCGACAAACCTTTCATGTGATAGTCAGAAATCCAGTTTCTAAGAAGTTGCAGACAACTCTTTGTGCGTGAAGACCTGTATCGGGGCACGAGTTTGACTCGTTCCGTAAGTTGCTGAAAAATAACAAATTGCTGTTGCAGGCATACGCGTAGCCAAGCGGAGCGATAGAATAAACGTTTCGCCGCTCAGAAAGAACGCAGATTCTAAATAGTCTTGCAGAACATCAAGAAAAACAATTTGTTGGGAAAATAACTCCTTCGATCATGATGAAATCCCATAATGGTTTTGTTTCATTTTGGTTCTAATCTGCGTTGATCCGCGTCCATCTGCGGCGAAGAATTGCCTTTGGCTTTCTTGACTGTGGTATCAGGGATTAAATTTCCAGACAGAAAATTCCCGGCGCTCGCGATCAAAAGTCGCGAGTGGGGTCGACTGAGAACTGCGGACCGAGACCTGCTCTCAGGGCAGCTTGATCACCGACTCCACCGAGGGCACTCCATTGGAATTCACGATGAACACGGCGTAATAACCCGGAGGCGCCAGGTTGGCATTGGCTGGGGCCTGTACCGTTAATCCTCCGCCCGACTGCTGAAAGCTCAGCGATAAGAAGCGCTGAATTCACTTCTTCTTGCTGGGGTCGTCGGCGGGATTTATGTAATTGAACTTTACCGGCCCCGTGCCATGGATCTGGACCGTGGTTTCTCCGCTCATCATGGCATAGTGGTGCATGCTGGGGTCGAGAAAAGCAAAGCTGCCCGTCGGAAAACTCATCATCTTGCTCTCATCGAATTTGTCTCCCATCCCAACCTTGATTGTCCCTTCAACCACAGTGACGTTCTCGCGCCGGGGATGCCAGTGAGGAGCAATCTTGTATCCATCGGGAGCCTTGATGCGGATCGTATATTCTCCCGTACCCATGGGATTGCCTTCCAGCACGGCCAACTGCGCACCGGGAGGAAGAAACGCAGGCGCTGGACCATACTGAATTGAATCTGGAGTAAAAGCGTTCGTCACCGGCTTCTTGGAGCTCGATTTCGCGGACCCCGCTTTGTGCGCTGGTTTCTTGCTTTCCTGCGCCATCGTGACTGGCTGGCCGGCCATGCAGAACAGAGCGAAAAGCGTCAATGCTAAATGGAATATTCGTTGCATAGAGCCTCCTTGATCGATAAAAAATGGACTCAATAGTATCAAGAGAAAGAGGTTTTCGCGAGATGGCAAGCCAGCGCTACTTCATATTTCTCTTAATATCTCAGGGCAGCTTGATCACCGGCCCCACCGAGGGCACTCCATTGGAATTCACGATGAACACGGCGTAATAACCCGGAGGCGCCAGATTGGCATTGGCTGGGGCCTGTACCGTTAATCCTCCGCCCGACTGCTGAAAGCTCAGCGATAAGAAGCGCTGATCCATATTGAAAGAATGGGTGGCTGCCGACAGGCGAATCAGAGAAACCGAGCTGATGCTCGCTGCATCGGGCGTGTTCACCTGGAAGCTGCTTCCGTAGGATGCTTCACCCGGCATTGAGCTGATTGCCGGCCGCGGGCCGTGGAACAGGTAGGGTGGTGAGTAAATCTCTGCATTGAACTGCGGGGCTACGCCAGCGCGTCCGCTGCCGGCGACCAGCACGCGGCCATCGAGCAGAAGAACCGCGGAAGAGTGATAGAGCCGGCCAGTCTGCTCCGGAGCCATGGTTGTCCATGTCTGGTTGGCTGGAGACCAAATCTCAGCCGGCAGTACAGAATTGGCATAGTTCGTGCCATCCTGGGTTGATTCGCCTCCCGTTGCCAGCACGCTGCCATCTGGAAGCAAGGTCAAATTATGATAAGCCCTGGCAAAATTCATGGGCGCGGTCTGCTGCCACTTGGGCGTAGTTTGGGTCATATCGAGCACGAAGGTGACTGGCTGGGCCGGCGCACTGCTGAGATTTGGAACCGAAGCCGTACCCGATTTCATCACCTTCCCTGGTTGATACATCACCGCGCTGTGACCATCTACGACATCAGGATCAATCGTTGTCCACTGCTGCGTATTTACATCCAGCACTTCGGTTGGGATAACTCCATCCACCGATCCGGCCTGCAGTACGCGGCCATCCGGTAACACAAACATGAACGGATACAAAGGCAGGCTATGGCTGGCCTTGGTTAAGGCGGTCCAGGTATTGGCGACCGGATCGTAAACTTCCGGGGTAGGCACCACGCAAGTTTCGCAGCGGTCAGAGCCGGAGACGGAAAGCACCCGCCCATCAGGCAGCGTAGTCAACGTTGGGTACCAGCGGCCAAAACTCATGGAAGCTGCCTTGCTCCAAAGCCGGGTCACCGGATCGTAAATATCGGCATTGGGAATCCCCACGCCCCAATCGGCGTGTCCGCCTGCGGTGAGCAAGCGCCCATCGGAGAGTTGCGCCTGGCCGTCGCAGAACATGTTGCTGGCGGTGTTAGGCATCGAGGTAAACACTCCAGTACCGGCGTTCCACAGTGTTACAGAGGCGCCGCCATCGGCAGGCGGACCGTCCCATGATATGACTTCGCCGGTTTTGAGCACGGAAAGATTGATTGCTACTACAGGCCAGTTGAAGGGCGCCGTCCACTTTCCGGATTGCGAAGGGACATAGTTATTAGCAACCGTCACGGTCACCGGGGCCGAGGTGGTAACGTTGCCGCTGGCGTCGCGGGCCATGGCAGTCAGTGTGTGAGCGCCGTTGGCTGCATTGGCCGTATTCCACGCAATGCTGTAAGGAGCAGCCGTCAACTCAGGACCGAAGAAGGCTCCGTCAATGATGAACTGCACTCCGGCAACACCCACATTGTCGCTGGCAGCAGCAGAGATCGTGGTCGCGCCCGAGACCGTGCCGCCAGAAGCCGGCGCGGTCAGCGATATTGATGGTGGAACAACATCCACCGGAATGGTGGTGACCAGCACGTCATCATATTGAATATGCTGATTGCTGACGTCGAGAGCGATGCCGCCGGACGCCAGCGTCGCATCGTTCACCTGCAGCACGGCCGGTCCATCGAGCAATACGGTGATCTGCGGTCCATTAAAGATCATTTGCAGGAAGTGGAACTTATCGGGGCTCATGTAAGGCACGTTGGCCTGCCCCAACTGCGCCAATCCTGCGGAATCAATGCTCCAGCCTCCAATGCGGTACAGCTTGATCTGCGAGGTTGCCGGCAGAAGCCAGACTTCATAAGCCACCCCGTTGTTCAGGTTCACTCGGCCGCGCAGGCCGCCGGGATAGTTGCTGGTGCTGAAGAGCTGAAATTTCGTCTGCACCGAATAGTTGGTCCAGGAGCCGGAACCGGTATAAATCTGCGTGTGCCCGCCGCCGTTGTAGTCGGCTACATCTCCGCTGGCGTTCCAGTTGGCGAACTGGCCGACGGGTGAAGGCATCCAGTTGCCGAAGGTCCCAAGGTTGAAATCATCGTTAAAGAGAATCGTGCTGGGCTGCAAATACTGATAGCCGGATTTAATGGTGATGCTGCCGGTGCTGTTGCCGGCCACCACGTCCGCCGGACCTACCGCTCCCGCTGGGGTAATGACTGTGAGTTGCTCTCCATTAGGTGAAGCGCCGACAAAAACCGCGCTCTGGCCGCCAATAGTTACATTCATGGAGCTGGATAAATTGTTGCCCATGAGGTCCAGCCGATTGCCGCCATTGGCGCTTCCCGCCGGCGGGCTCAACCTTTCAACCACAGGGGGCAGCAGGCTCACAGTAACAGCGGATTGGGCTGAGAATCCGCTATAGCTCGCGGTGATGTTGGTATTGCCGTTATCCGCAGCGGTGACTACGCCGTTCGTGCTAACCGTGGCTACGGCAGAATTGCTCGTAGCGTAGGCTGCTGAGCTGGTCACATCCTTGCTGCTGCCGTCAGAATAACGTGCGGTTACACTCAACGATTGTTGCGCTCCAGTAAATGACATGCTGAAGCTGCGAGGCGAAACCGAAATTCCGGTCACGGTCGGCGGCGGAGCGTTGGCCACTGTGACCGCTACATCGGCGGCGATTGCCGTATTTCCCGAGGTATCGCGTGCCCGCGCGGAAAGTGTGTGCGCCCCATTGGCGGCTGTGGTGGTGTTCCAACTGACAGCATACGGGCTCGCGGTAACTTCACTTCCCAGATTGGACCCATCGAGCAGGAATTGCACGCCGGCTACTTTTATATTATCGGTGGCATTGGCGGTCACGCTGATCGTGCCTGATACCGAAGCTCCGGCGGAGGGCGCGGTCAGGGATACTGCCGGCGAAATTGTGTCGGGAACCGGACGCGTCACCAAAACATCTTCAAATTGAATGTGCTGATTGCTTACATCCAGGGCGATTGCGCCCTGAGGCAGCGTGCTGTCAGTGAGCTGAATTACGTCCGTGCCATCGTAGGTCACGGTGATCTGTGCCCCGCTGAAGTTCAGGGCGAGAGTATGGAAGGCATTCGGCGTAATATTGGCCACTGCTGCCTGCCCCAAAACTGCCAAACCGGGCGAGTCAATGTTCCAGCCACCTGTGCGGAAGAGCTTAATCGTTGAGCTGGCGGGATAGAGCCATGCGGCATAGGCAGCGCCGCTGCTCAGGTTCACCCTGCCGCGCAACCCGCCAGGATAATTGCTGGCGCTGAACAACAGGAATTTCGTTTGCACGGTGTAATCGGTCCAGCTCCCGCTGCCGGCGTAGATCTGTGTGTGTCCGTTGCCGTTGTAATCGGCCAGGTTGCTGGTGGCTGTCCAATTGTTAAACAGGCCCAAAGGCGAGGCCGTCCAATTGCTCAGCGAGCCGGTATTAAAGTCGTCGGCAAATAGAACTGTTGTGGGATCAAGATACGTATAGCCGCCAGCGAGAGTGGCGGAACCACTGCTACTGGTTGCCACAACGCTCGCGCTGCCAATGCTGCCGGCAGGGATCTTCACCGAGAGCCTACTGCCATCGGCCAGCCCGCTGATGAAAGACGCGCTTTGCCCGCCAATGGTGACCGCCACGCCGCTCAGGTTGCTGCCAATTACATCGAGCTGACCTCCGCCTGTAGCCGCACCTGCGGTAGCGCTGATGCGCGCAATCGCCGGACCGGCAGTGCTCACGGTTACGGATGCGGTCGCAGACTTGCCGTTGAAAACCGCCGTTAACGTAGCGCCGCCTCCGGAGCCGGCGGTAACCAATCCGGTGGTGCTGACCGTGGCCGCGCCGGTATTGCTCGATGAATAAGAAGTGTTTGGGTTCCCAGTTACATTCTGCGTGCTGCCGTCAGAGTAGTGCGCCGTCACCGTCAATTGCTGGGTCGCCGCCGGCGGCAAGGTCATGCTAAGGGGCGAAATGCTCACGCTGGTCAACGTGGGAACAATGCTGTTGGACACAGTAACCGTGACGTTGCCGGCCGTGGCGGTATTGCCGGCGGCATCGCGCGCCCGGGCTGAAATGATGTGTGAACCATTGCTGGCTGTGGTTGTATTCCAGGAAATCGAATACGGTGAAGTAGTCTCCTCCGTGCCCAGGTTGGCGCCGTCCAGCAGAAATTGCACGCCTGCAACTGCGTCGTTATCGGAGGCTGAGGCGCTGATCGTGGTCGTGCCTGAAACAGTTGCTCCGTTCGCGGGCGCGGTGATCGAGACCACCGGAGGCGTGGTATCGGCGGGCACGGTGGTAACCAGCACATCGTCAAACTGAATGTGTTGATTGCTTACGTCGAGGGCGATCGCCCCGGAGCTGGAGGCGCTGTCGCTGGCTTGAATGATCGCTGCGCCGTCATAGGAGACAGTAATCTGGCTGCCGCTGAAGGCCATTTGCAGCGTATGAAAGACGTTAGGAGTAATTGTGTTGACCCCGGCCTGGCCCAGAAGGACCAATCCGCTGCTGTCAATGTTCCAGCCGCCGGTCCTGAACAATTTGATGGTGGAACTGGCTGGATAAATCCATACAGTGTAAGCAATGCCCGTGTTTAGGTTGACCCTGCCGCGAATTCCTCCGGGCCAGTTATTCAGGCTGAAGAGCTGGAATTTGGCCTGAAGGGTGTAATCCGTCCAGGAGCCGCTTCCTGCATAAATTTGCGTGTGCCCGCCGCCGTTATAGTCGGCCACGTTATTGCCCGTGCTCCAATTGCTGAAAAGACCAAGTGGAGAGGCGGTCCAATTGCTCAGCGAGCCGGAGTTAAAGTCATCTGCAAAGGCGATTACCGATGGATCAAGGTAGGTGTAGCCGCCTTGAAAGGTTGTGGTGTTACCGCTGGTGGTGACCACAACATCAGCCGGTCCCTTAGGGCCAGGAGGGATGGTAACCGTAACTCGAGAGCCATCAAGAAGCAGGCTGGCCACGGGGGCATTTTGCCCGCCGATGGTGACGGTTGTATTGCTGCTCAATCCGGCGCCCAGAATATCCATGTGGCCGCCGCCCGAGGTACTGCCTGCCGTAGGACTGATTCTGGAGACAGTCTGCGCCCACGCAGCACTACCGCCAGCCAATATGCTGATCGCTAGAGTTCCACTCCACAAAAACCGAAGCACCCAACCGCCGTGACACGATGATCCTGTCCGCACCTGTGCAATCCCCCCGCTCTTCTTGCTTCCAGCACTGCCCTTCTCTCTGCCCGCTAACACGCAAGTGCAACAATCTGCACTCAGTACGCACATTTAGTAATACAAACCTAAGTGCTTAGCCCCTCCGACTTGCACAAACTAAGGAGTTACACGAGATGTTCAGTGTCGCGCCGCTTAAAGTGCAATTACCATGCCATGAATAGGGAGTGGGATTCCACAGTCTGTCGCAATTGATATTCGAATAGCGTTTGCTCTCGGACGCGAAGTGCAAAAGTTTGCAACATGAAATTTTGGACTCCTCGCGCCATTGCGGAATGGCATACTAGAGCATCGCGCACCACCGCCAACCATCCATGGAGTTTATTGTGAGAACAGCGCAACGCCGTTATCTTCGGCTTTTTCCGTTAGCAATTTGTCTTTTGCTCATTGGCTTCAACCCCGCTTCGGCGCAGACCGCCAATTCCACGCCGGGTGCGGCTGCGTCCGGAAAAGCGCAATCCAAAGCGGGGATGAATGAGCCGGTTCTGATTTTGCACAGTCTGTGCCAAGAAT
>DASREY010000147.1:0-15782 GCA_035651775.1 Terriglobales bacterium | reverse complement strand
TCCGGCAGTGTGAACGCGTAAGGATTGAACCAGTGGCTGTAGTTCCGCTGATTGCTCGACAGATTCGCATCGCCGATGATCCTGGGCCGAAAACCATCACCACCTCCGGTGAGATCGGTATTGGTCCCGCTGGGGAATTGCAAATTGCCGCTGCCCATGAAGGTATCGGAATTGCCGCCGTTCCAGAATAGAGGTGCGCCAGAGCTGAATCGCGTGATGCCGGCAATCTGCCATCCGTCGAGAGCGTTTCGTACAAAGGGGGTGTCCCAGATCCGGCTGGCCTTGGGCACATCCACCAGATAATTGATGGCTACGATGTGGGTCCGATCGTATCCAGCGGTGCCGTAGTTGTAGACCTTGGGCGAACCGGCATAGCGGACGATATCGGATTTGTCGCTCTCGTTATAGTCCATGGCCTTCGACCACGTCCACACGCCGCCAAATTCCATGCCTCGCGAGAATCGATGGGTCACCTGGGTTTGCAAAGAATGGTAGCTGGAGTTGCCGGTAAAGGTCAGCACCGGGGCGCCGGCATAGCCTCCATAACAACAACCGGCATACCGTATGGCATTATCACTCAGAAAAACAGGCTTTGTGGGGCTGTTGCTGGGATTGTTGAAATCGATCATGCTATAGCGGGTGCCATAGGGCACCATGTTGAGATCGGTGAGCTGCCCCATGTGGCGTCCGAAGCTGCCCACATAAGCGACGTCCACCACCGTCCCATAACCGATTTCACGTTGAATACCGAGGCTGGCGTTGTAAGCCACGGGCTGCGTGCTGTTTCGCAACAGGATGCGGCTGATACCGACTGGGGCCTCGAAGCCTCCCTGGGTCAGGAAGGCGCCATTGAATACAGGCGCGGTACCACTTCCACTCCAGGTAGTCCCGTTAAACTGCTGTGCGCTTTCGATGAGTGGTGGATTAGTATCCAAGTCGCCCAGGATGCCTGCTCCCTGCCGCGGATTGTAGTTCACTCCAAATCCGCCTCGCAGAGCTGTCTTGCCATCGCCGAAGATGTCATAAGCAAAGCCGAAACGGGGCGCAGCAAAGATGCCTTCAAAATCAACCAGCCCGTTAGGGTATCCATTGATGCCGGAGATAACCATCCCGTCAGGATTAGGTCCATATCCAGGAGGCACGAAATTTCCAATCAGGACTATCGGCAAAGCGTTCCCATTCGCATCACATGCCGAGTTCGTAGTAGGGTTAAAGGCAGACTGTCCCAGCTTCGCGTTCTTGCATGTTCCAGCATTACTGTTGGCTTTGGTAATTGTGTAGTCTTGAAACAACTGCGGCGCGGTTGCGGGATTATACAGCGCTTGGTTCAGTGTGGCCGCAACATGCTGTCGAGGTATCTGTGGCAGACCAGCAGTAAAGCGAACGCCGAGATCAAGCGTCAAGCGAGGCAGTGCCTTCCAGGTATCCTGCACATACCATTCCAGGATTGGAGTAACCGGGGCATAGTTAACTCTATTGAACGGTTCGGTATAGGACTTAAAATCACCCAGCAAAGCATTGGCGAAACCATTGCCGCTGTTATTCGGGTTGTTCGAGCCTGTAAAATCGAAGCTTCCCGGGAAGGCGCTGCTGCCGGTGTGGAGTTGCCAGTATGTCGCTCGCTCCCCCTGAATGCCAGCCTTGAACTGGTGCGCGCCCCACAGCTTGCTGATTCCTTCAGTCACTGTGTAGCTATAAGCATGGCCCGAGGAAGGATAGCGCATATCATACTTGATATCAGGCGAGTTGCTGACGCCGAACGCCACAGCAGGCAGAACTGTTAAGGGATTGCTGGCAAAGTTGTTGATCATGCCATAATTAAACCCAACTGTTGCTCTCTGCAGGTCACGCAGGGCTTGGGTGGACTGGTTGAAGTGCCCGGTTGCTTCTCCCCAGCCTATCGTAAGTTCGTTGACCAGCGTGGGAGTGACGATCCAGGTCAGGGTTCCTCCAACATTCGGGCCGGTGATGACATCGTCGGCGCCATCAAGGTCCCACTTATTATTGTTGGTCGAGGCATCGACGCCTCGATCGTGGGCAGTCAGATTCATGCCGCGAATAAACGCCTTCAAATTGTTACTGAAGTTATAGTCCAGGCGAAGAATCTCCTGGCTTACGGGCTTATCCTGCGAATCCTGGACCTGATAGTTGTAGCCGTTGATTGCCTGAAACGTCGAGTCGAACATCGGCTTCGGATACATGTTCAGGATGGCCATGAAGTTCGGGTCAAGGCGGTTACCGGAAATCTTCGCTCCCGTTGTCGTAGTCGTATTTTGGAAACAACCCTTATCATTAAATTTCTTACAAGTGAGACCCTGCGCAATCAACACAGGATCAGCCAAAAACAGCGGCTGGGGAATACCGTTTTTGGCGCCGTTATAAGTTTGCGTAAAATCACCCTGCCGCTCCAGGGCAGTGGGGAATGTGAATTGGCGTATGGCATTGGGCGCTACGTTTTTCAGAATTTCCTGTGAATAGAAGAAAAATGCCTTATCGCGATTCGTGTTGAAATGGCCCGGAATGAAAATCGGTCCACCGACGTTCCAGCCAAAAGTTTCATAACGATACTTGGTTTTGGACGGCAGGATCATGGTGCTGGGATCGCAGGTTGTCTTTCCACCACTGGGACACTGCTTCAACCGGAAATCAAACCAGTTCCTGGCATTAAAAGCTTCATTGCGAATGTAACTGTAGACGCCTCCGTGGAAATCGCGGCCGCCGCTCTTGCTTACCACATTGATAATGGCGCCAGAACCTTTACCGTACTCGGCCTGATAACTGTTCTGAAGTATCTTGACTTCAGATACAGCGTCCATGTTAAGAGGAGTATCTAAATTTTTGCCACCGCGAAGGTTGCCGGAAATGCCATCCATATTCATGCCGCTGTAGTCGCCCCGCGTACCCGAGACGGCAGAGGGAGCCGCAAACGCCCCAAGCGCATTGGAGCCTTCATCGTCTTGCACCACACCAGGCAAGACGGTCAGCAGAGCCATGAGGTCGCGGCCGCGCGACATCAGGTTCGTTACCTGGGTCGAATCGAGCAGTGCTGAACGTTCACCGCTGTTGACCTGCACCGGGGTCGCATTGGCCTCTACTGTGACGGTTTCTTTGACCGTGCCCAATTCAAGGCGCAGATCGCCAGCCGAGAGCCGCTCCGAGGAGCTTAACCTCAGGTCTCTCTTTTCCAGTTCCTTGAATCCCGAGGCATTGACCCGCACCGAGTAGGTACCTGGCTGCAGCGTCGCAAAGATAAAATCGCCGGTGGACCCTGTTTTCACGGTCCGCGTGTCTCCCGTCTGCTGGTTGGTGAGCGTCACCTCCGCATTGGGAATGACATTGCCGCTGGAATCGAGCACTCGTCCCGCAATATCACTGCTGGAGCTCTGCGCCAGGATAAAATTACTGTGCAAAGAAAAAACGGCCAGAATGACCGCAAGAATGTAGAGCTGCTTGCTTTTCATAAACTCCCCCGTAACTCACTTTGAAAGTCGGTACTTGCCGTTCTTTCTTTCTTTCTTTTCTTGGGCAAGCAATTCGGTGCAACTTGCCTGTGGCTCTATGTAAACGTTTTCATATCGTAAACATTTTGGACCAGGGTAAAGATGCCGATTTGGGCCAGTGTTGCCAAGTAATTTACTGTGAATTACTGTGAATCGGGCGTAGAGAGGGCTGGCTGAGGAGGCTCGCTTAGCTATGTGGATGGGTGCGGTAAGCGATGATCTGATATCCCGTTGCTCCCGGCTCGGATTCCAGGAGAACCTCGAAGGAGGGAAGTGGGTCGCCTGGCCGCAGATGCAAGAGCTGATACAGGCGTTCCAGTTCCGGTTCTTTGGTGACCAAGTCGAGAGCGCCCGAGGCTGAGCCCATATTGGCTCCGTACATTGCAAGCACGTTATTCCGCCCGGTCGCTGATCTCACAAAAGCAAGAACTGCATAGCTGGGGCCTCGTGCGCTGCCGTAAATATAAACCGGCTGCTCGCCCGCCTGAGGCACAACATTGACGATCATGCCATGGCGTTGTTTGTCATCATAGCGAAATTGGAAGTTCAGCGTGTCGGCCAGCGGAGCCTCTCCGGGAATAGCGCGGCTTTGCCCGAGCAGAATGAGGTTGCGCGAAAGCGGTATCCTGATATCGAAGCTGCGGGGTGAGACGGTGGTGGCCGAATAGCCCAAGCGGGTGAGCGTGGTCCACAGCTCTTCGAGAAGGCCCAATTGATCGAGTGGAATAGCACCCCTTTCGAGCCCTCCACTGATATACGCCTGGGCCTTCGGGGAACGCATCACCGGAGTCAGTATTTCATCGGTATAAATTCGCCCCACATAGTCCTTCATGTCAATTCCGTGCCCCGTTATATTGGCCGCGACCAGAGCGCCCAAATCGGGAGGGACGATCTCTGCCGTCTCTCCATTCGCAAAAAATTGGCTCCAAAAGGCTTTAAGGTAGGGCTGTACGACCGATGCCGGCGCTGCCCGACGATGTACCGTGTACCAGGCTGTTGCCAGACCTGCTCCAAGGGCAAAGGCCACGACCAGGCTTGCTGCCATCAGCCAAGGCCGGCGTCGCGGCCGAAGCGGCTGCACATCCGGTAACGCGATGGCAGCCGGAGTTACCGCATTCTGAGCCAGCATCAGTTTTGTTTCTCGCTGGATGAATCGCGGAATATAGTGGCCCGGGGGAATCTCAATAGTGACAGGCTCGTCTTCGCCAGCCGCCAAAAAATATTCTTTGAGCCGCCTGCGAAGCTGCGAAACTTGGACGCGAACGATTGTATCCTCGTTGGAATATCCGGGTTCGCGGCCAAAGACTTCAATCCCGATCTGCTGCTCGCCTAAAGGAACATCGGGATGGTTGAGGGCGTGCGCACAAAGGTACTCGAACAAAACCCGCGAACGGGGAGCCTTGTTGAGGGGAGCATTCTCCGCCACTCGGCGGACGAGTTTCCACAGTTGCGCTTTATTCTCATTCAAATCCAGGCTGTCTGAAGCAGTCATCGCTAATCCATGCTTCGCCTTTGCTTGTTTGTCATCCATCAACTTCATCTTCGAGGTTGCTTGGCTCTGTCTTTTCGCCGCGCTGCAATGGTCCGACCGCACTTCATGCCTGGCAACCGTTGCGGATTGAAATAAATACCGGGCCTATTCTATGCCAAACACCCGCAACACTCGGAGCTTACTACGCAAGAAACGGTTTATTTGTGGGTAGCCCATTTCTTGTATGTGTCAATTCTGGGAATCACGGTTTGGCTTATCCTATGTGATGGATTCAGCGCGATTTGGCGAGATGGCGGAATGCTGAAATGTGCAGGTTGAGCGTTTCTGGCGCGCCCGGAGAGATTCGAACTTGAGCCGTTTTGCGGGCGTCTGAGCCCGCAGGCGAAATCCTGAGCGAAGCCGAAGGATCGGACGCGAATGTTTTGATATCAGAAAATACAAGCATTGGAAGCAATGGCGCGCCCGGAGAGATTCGAACTCCCGACCTACTGATTCGAAGTCAGCCGCTCTATCCAACTGAGCTACGGGCGCGCATAATGTTTTTGCGTCGGCAAAGATATTCTACTCGGAAGTGGGCCTTGAATGTCGCTTCTTTGCATGTTGGCTGGAACAGCAGCAGCCAGCCGGTGTCTGCTTTGTAACGCTTCGGAGCGCTCACTGAAAGCTTCGCCAGCCAAGGCGAGCCTTGCGGCGCCGATAACAATAGCAACACTCATTAGGGGCCAGCATCCAATGTCCAATTGCCGAGCATTACCTATGCGCCTGCCAGATTCCCAAAAGCAAAAAGGGCACCAACACGGCGAGAATCCACAGCTTGGCAGAGGTGCGTATCTTTTCTTCTTTTTCCCAGCGGAAGAGTTTCATTCCCACAAATCCTCCAACTACGATCGTGGTCGCCAGTGCCGCCAGGGGCTTCCAGGCGCCGCCCACGCCTTCGCCTCGCTGCATCATGGCCTTTACGCCGTTCACCAGATAGCTTGCCGGAATGAAATTAGTGAATACCTGCAACCATCGGGGGAACATTGAGACGGGGAAAGTTGCGCCGCTCAGAAACAACATGGGAAAGTAGCAAAGCTGCACCAGGATTGTGCCCTCTTGCATGGAGTTGGCAACCGAGGCAATCACCAGCCCGATGGAGCGAAAGGCCACCTGCCCCACGGACACAAACACCAGCAGTGACGCCAGGTTCTCAGGCCACGGCATATGGTAGTAGAAGTGCGCGAGCGCAAACATCACCACGATGTAAGGCAGAAAAATGGCCCAGCCCGTGACCATAGCTCCCACCAGCAACGGGGCCGGCGTGATGGGCGTCACTTTATAACGCCGCAAGATATTCATCTCCCGCTCCTGAATCGCCCGGATGCCTCCACCAAACAATCCATTGCCTAACACGCCCATGGTAAGCGTCATGCTCAGGACCTGGACCATCGCCTCGGGATGGTTGCGCGCATGGAACAACATGCCGAAGATGAAGAAGAACATGAGCGGAAACAGATAATTAAAAAAGATCACGGCGCGCATGCGCATCGCCAGCTTCAGGTCAATTGCAATCAGGGCGAGATAAGATTTTATGTTCATTTGTGTTTTGCTTCGTTCCTGACACAAACTCATTTATGAAAATGCTCTAGTCACGCAGCCTCTTGCCGGTAAGTTCTACGAAAACATCTTCCAGTGTCGGCCGCTTCAGGTGCACGTCTTCCAACTGCATTCCATTCTGTTCGAGCCACTTGATGATCTCCCCCAACGTGCGCGCGGGGCGGGTTGAATAGACGGTCAGGCTGCGGCCATCCTGATCGAGGTTGTTGCTGACTGCATCGGGCCATTGCGGCAGTTGGACGCCATCGAAGGGTTGAGCACAAACGATCTGGATGCGGGATTGTTCGCGGCTCTTTTGCTGCAGCTCCCGGGGTGTGCCCATGGCCACGATCTTGCCTTCGTCCATGATGGCAACGCGGTCGCACAGCCGCTCTGCCTCTTCAATGTAATGCGTGGTCAGCACGACGGTGCGCTTTTCCGCTTTCAACTCTTCAATCAGCCGGTGAATTTCCAGGCGAATCTGAGGATCGAGCCCGGTTGTGGGTTCATCCAGGAACAACAATTGTGGATCGTTCACCAGCGCCAGGGCAATCGCCAGCCGCTGCTTCTGCCCGCCGGAAAGAGTTCCGTAGAAGGCCTCTCGCTTCTCCCACAACTGCAACCGTTGCAGAAGCTGTTCAGAATTGAGGCTGCGCGTATAAAGCGCGGCGAACAGGTCAAGGGCCTCGCGCACGCGAATCTTGTCGGGCAGGTTGGTGGCCTGAAGGCAGACACCGATCCGGTCTTTCAACTGCTGCTTTTGCAAATCGGGATCAAACCCCAGCACTATGGTTTTGCCACCGCTGCGCGGGCGCAGCCCTTCCAGTATCTCTACCGTGCTCGTCTTGCCTGCGCCGTTCGGGCCCAGAAGACCAAAGACCTCGCCGGAAAGCACTTCAAAATCGATGCCTTTGACCGCTTGCAGCCGATCATAGCTTTTTTGCAACTGCTGGACAGAGATGACCGCTTCAGTGCTCATGATGATCAGTACTGATTCAGGGTACAGAGAGGATTCATGAATGTCTAGCGACGCAACCCCGACGATTGTTACGGTCAGCCGTGCCGCTGAAAGGCCGTGCGACGAATGCCAGGGAAACGGCAGTTTTATTGGGAAGCCAGCTCGATGCCGGCCTCCGGCTCGGTATGTGGCTTAATGAGATATTCGCGGATAATTTCTGAGATCAGCGCGGCGGTGGGCACGGCAATCAGTACTCCCACGATTCCGGCAACGGCGTCACCGATGACGATAGCAACAATAATCGAAACTGCCGGCAGATGCACGCGCGCTTTCATGATGCGCGGGTTAAGGATGGCATTTTCCATATTGTGGTACACGAGGTAGAAGATGGTCACGCCCAGCACTTTGCCAAATCCATCCAGCGCGGCCACCAGGCCGGCGGCAATCAACGTCAGCACGGGTCCCAGAACGGGAATAATATTAAAAATTGCCGCAAGCAAGCCAAGCACGTAGAAGTAGCGCACATGCAGCAGCCAATAAACCAGTGTAGCGGAAACTCCCTGGGCGAGCATGAGCACTCCCTGGCCTCCCAGCCAGCGCCGCATACGGCTGCCGCCGCGCTCCAGGGTGGCGCGCAGGCGTGGCTCCTGATCGCGGGGAAAGAGCGCGATCATCCAGTCGAACGCGGCTTTGCCGTCCAGAATGAAATAAGCCGCCAGCAGAATCACAGTGATGGCCTTCACCAGGCCGCTGGTAACGTTACTAAACAGGTCACCCACGCTGCCGATCAGGAGTTCCGCATAATGCTTGAGGTCGTTTTCGTCGAGGCGCGTGGACATGGGCAGGTGCTGGTGCGCCCAGTTGACCAGACGTTGCACATGGTCGGGCAGTTGCTGGGAGAGCCCGCGGGCATCGCGCAAAATGGGCGGCAGAGCCAGCGAGACAAACAGGCCAAGCGCGAGCGCGACTCCAAAAAAGAAAATCAGGAGGCTGAAGCCGGGGCCGGGGTGGCGTCCTTTGATGCTCCAGCCTGAGATCCAGTCCACAATGGGCGTAAGCAGCACAGCCAACAGTACGCTGACCCAGAGCAGCAGAAGCGTGGCGCGCAAGGTATAGGCCACGTAGAGCAGCGCGCCCAGGGTGAACGCAAATAACACCGTCGATTTGGAATTTCCGTTCAATGCGAGCCGAAGGGTTTGATGCTAAACGGCGAATACAAAATCACGGTCAAGCTAAAAGATCAGAGAATATAGCGCGATAAGTCCTGGTCTTTCACAATGTCGCTCAGCATTTTTTGCACATAAGCGGCGTCAATTGTAACTTCTTTTTCCTTCAAATCAGGAGCCTCGAAACTGATGACATCGAGCACGCGTTCCATGATGGTGTGCAGGCGGCGAGCGCCTATGTTTTCCGTGTTCTCGTTGACACGGAAGGCAAAGTGCGCAATCTCATCCAAGGCCTCGCGGGTGAATTCCAGCTTGACGCCTTCGGTTTCGAGCAGGGCGGTGTATTGCTTGACCAGCGAAGACTTCGGTTCGGTAAGGATGCGGATAAAATCTTCCATGGTCAGCGACTGCAGCTCCACGCGGATGGGGAAGCGGCCTTGCAATTCCGGAATCAGGTCGCTGGGTTTGGAGACGTGGAACGCGCCGGCGGCGATGAACAGAATGTGGTCGGTGCGCACCATGCCGTAGCGAGTGTTGACGGTGGTGCCTTCCACAATGGGAAGAATATCGCGCTGCACGCCCTCACGCGAAACGTCGGGCCCGTGGCCGCCTTCGCGGCCGGCAATCTTATCAATCTCATCGAGAAATATGATGCCCGACTGCTCCACGCGCTCGACGGCGATGCGCGTAACCTGGTCCATATCAATCAGGCGCTGCTCCTCTTCCTGGATCAGGTATTCCACCGCCTCGCTAACCTTCATTTTGCGCTTCTTGGTGCGCTGGCCGAAGATGTTGGGCAGCATATCTTTGATGTTGATATCCATCTCTTCCACGCCCTGGTTGGAGATGATTTCAAAGGCGGGGAAGGCCTTTTCCCGCACTTCGAGCTCAACCGTGCGCTCATCGAGTTTGCCCTCGCGCAGTTGCTGCCGCAACTTCTCGCGCGTGCGCTGGTGGGAATCGCTTTCGGCAGGCAACACATTGGAGGCTCCATCCATGGGAGGAGTGGGCGCGGGCGGGGGCAACAACAGATCAAGCAAACGCTCTTCGGCGTTCAGTTCCGCTTTATCGGCCACGTCTTCGAGTTTTTCCTGGCGCACCATATCAATGGCAATCTCCACCAGGTCGCGGACCATGGATTCGACGTCGCGGCCCACATAGCCGACTTCGGTAAACTTGGAAGCTTCAACTTTCATGAAGGGAGAGTTCGCCAGCTTGGCCAGGCGGCGGGCAATTTCGGTTTTGCCTACGCCTGTAGGGCCGATCATAATGATGTTCTTGGGGATAATCTCTTCGGCCAGCTCGGGCGTCAGCCGCTGGCGGCGCATACGGTTGCGCAAGGCAATGGCGACGGCGCGCTTGGCGTCGGCTTGCCCGATCACGTACTTATCAAGTTCAGCAACGATCTCGCGCGGGGTGAGTTCATCGAGCGCGATCTCCTGCTCTTCTGCGGTTCCGGGAAGATAAAGTGCCACAACAACTCCTACAGAATTATTTCACCACGGAGGCAGGGAGACACGAGAAAATATTTAAAATAAAGTGCAGAGAACATTTCGTGTCCCGTTGTCAACCTGCCGTTGCACGGCTGTCAAGCCTGTAGCTCTTCGAGGGTTACACTCTTGTTGGTGAATATACAAATATCGCCGGCGATGCGCATGGCCTCTTCGGCAATCTTGCGCGCGGGCAAATCGGTATTTTCATATAACGCGCGTGCCGCTGCGGTGGCATAAGCGCCTCCGCTGCCGATAGCGGCAATGCCGGAATCGGGCTCAATCACATCGCCTCCACCGCTAATCACAAAGGTCTGGCCGGCATCGCACACCAACAGCAACGCTTCAAGATGGCGAAGCACCTTATCGGTACGCCAGTCTTTGCCTAACTCTACAGCGGCGCGGCCCATGTTGCCATGGTACTGCTCCAGCTTGGCCTCGAAGCGGCTGAAGAGCGAAAAGGCATCGGCAGTGGAACCGGCAAAGCCGGCCAGGACTTTATCCTGGTAGAGCTTGCGGATCTTCTTTGCCGTGTGTTTAATGACGGCCTCGCCCAGCGTCACCTGCCCATCGGAGGCCATGACCACTTTGCCGTCGCGCCGGACGCACAGAACCGTTGTGGAGCGTATCAGTCGAGTTTTTGCCATAGACGTAATCTTTAATTATACCGTTCGGAGGGGAGCTGTAGGAGTGCGCGGGTCATGAGGCATTCTGTGGCGCGGATAAATCACTGCCACGACAAATTGTCTCGAATGCGGGCTTACCGTCGTCTCGATCCGCGTGATCCATCGATCCCCCACACTTCACCAGCGTAGGTAGTAAAGAAGATGGCAAACAGGAGCAGCAGCGGAAGATGGTCGAGCTGATTGGCGACGTAGTGCCACATGGGTCCCTGGCCGCCGCCGTGCCAGGTCGCCAAGGTGAGGTTCAGCATGTGCAGCATCCCCAAAACCGAGAAGGGCCGCACCCACAAGCCTAGCACCAGGGAAGCGCCGATGGCGAGCTCAAGCACCCCCACCGTATACGCAAAAAAGACGGCGTGCGGCATAACAAAACGCGCCAGCAGCCTGCCATAGAACGGGACCGCCTCCACGCCAATGTAAGACTGAAGATATTTTTGAAAGCCGCCGTGAGCAAAGGCGGACGAAGCGACCTTAAACTCGCCCAAAAAAAGAAATATTACGCCGGTAAGGATGCGGGCCAAAGCGATTGTACGGTTAGGAGTATTCATCGTTATTTTATTTTCGTATTTTTTGATTTGCTTGCGGCGCGGTCTTTCAAGCGAATCACAAACTTCAGCCCGGACCAAATCTCATTTACGGCGCAGACCTTCACATCCACCAGGCCCGCTGCGAGCCCGATATCGCGAATAATATTTTCATTCAAATCCGACTCTACGCCTGAGCTTTTCTTCGGCCATGAAATCCATAGCATTCCCGCAGGCGCAAGCTTGGCCGCCCAAAACGGGAATTTATTCTTAAGCTCGGCCTGCGTCTTCACAAACAAGTGCACATAATCAAGCGGCGGCTTGCCGTTAGATTTTCCGGACGAGATCCCCAGCTCTTTCAGTACATCTGCCGGCGTTTCCACCATCGAGAGGCTGAAGCCCTCTTTGATGCCCAGCTTTTTAACCAGCGGAGTTCCCGAGTATCCCGCCATACGATTATTGCAATTCGTTCTTGAAGACCTTTCCGTCTTTCATGATAAATTTAACCGATTTCAATTCATTCACATCTTTGAGCGGATCGCCGGCGACCGCCACAATATCCGCATATGCGCCGGGAGCAATTACGCCCAACTCCCCTTGCCGCTCCAGCAGTTCGGCAGCGCGTGAGGTTGCTGCCTTGATTGTGTCCATCGGCGCCATGCCAAATTCAACCATTCGCCCGAACTCCTGGGCGATAGGATCGTTCCAACTGAAGCCGCCTACATCTGTACCGAAGGCAATTTTTATCCCTGCCTTCATCGCCTTCTGGAAGGATGCAATATGCAGTTCGGCTCGCTTGCGGTCACGCTTGCCGGCAGGCGTGTTCTCCGGGCTCCACCAGGAGTAATAGACGCTCAACGTAGGCACGTACCATGTGCCTTGCTTCAACATCTGCGCGATATTGGCGTCGGTGAGTTCCAATCCGTGCTCGATCGAGTCGCATCCGCCATCGAGCGCTCGCTGCATGCCCTCGCCATTGTAGACGTGGCATGCAACTTTTTTCTTCCAGCCATGGGCTTCATCCACGATGGCCCTGATTTCTTCCAGCGTAAGGGTAGGTTGTGAAACCAGGTTGCCCTGTTTATCGAGCCAGGAGCGGTGTGTCATGTAGACCTTTACCCAATCCACTCCATTATCGAGTTGCTCGCGAGCGGCCTTGCGCGCTTCGACCGGACCATCAATGATCTGCACGCCTTTAGGCAAAGTGCTCTCGATTTCAGGCGCATAGCCCTCGAGGGGATATCCACCAGTCGTGGAGATCGCGCGTCCGGTGGTGAACATGCGCGGGCCGGGGACATATCCATCTTCAATCGCGTGCTTAATACCGACGTCGCCGTAACCGGCTCCTTCGGTTTCCATATCTCGAATAGTCGTAAAGCCCTGCTCCAGGGCGCGGCGCGCAGAAACTGTCGCGCGGGCGGCGCGGTATGCCAGCCCATACTTTAAAAGCTGAATGTCATAGCCGCCTTGCGCGGGGTCTTCTCCTTGCAGGAAGATATGAGTGTGGGTGTCGATGAGTCCGGGCAGCACGGTGGCGCGGCTCAGGTCAATGATCTGCACGTCGGGTCCGCCGGGAACGGCTTCAGCGGCTTGCTCCGGCAACACTTTTTCAATGTGGTTACCCCGGATGACGATGATTTGATTGTGACGCGCTTCGGTCGAAGTGCCGTCAATGAGCGTGCCCGCGCGGATGACCTTAACTTGTTGGTCGTTCTTGGCGGGCCCGACAGAGTTTTGCTGGGCTTTTTCCTGCGCTACAGCAGCAGCCAGAGCCAGCAGAACAGGTAAGAATTGCTTGCAAATGCCCATGCCATTCCTCTGCATGCAGAATACCCGTTAACGTATTAGTCTGCCGCGCCAATAACGGCTTCCGCTTCAATTTCAACCACCATCTCCGGAGAGATCAGCTTGCTCACTTCCACCATTGCAGTCGCCGGACGGATATCTTTGAAAAACTCTCCGTGAGCCCGGCCCACCTGCTCCCAGTCGGCGATGTTGGTGAGGTACATGCGCGTGCGCACCACATCCTTCAGGCTTGCGCCCGCTTTTTTCAACGCCGATTCAATGTTCTTCAGCGTCTGCACGGTTTGCGCGTAGGCATCGCCGGTTACTTTTCCATCGGCATCGGTGCCGGTCGTGCCCGAAACGTGCACAACGTTCCCAATGCGCACCGCGCGCGAATAACCGATGATCGGCTCCCAACGCGTTCCACTGGCTATGTTTTGACGAGGCATAATCTGAGTGTGAGCATTCTATTCACAAGACACGTTTAGAACAAGTTGCTGTTAGACTCAGGCTATCCCGACCATGGACTTCAACCCCACCGAAGAGGCCCCAGTTTCTGCGCTCGTTCAAGAGCCGGGCATCCCACCGCCTCTTCCGCAAGAGAGCCGGCCGCTCTTGCGAAAGCTTGAGTTGCTCCTGTTGCTCGGGGTTACTGTCGGTCCTTCGGTTTTGACCGCCATTTTTATTTATTTTGTGTATGGGGTTGCGACGCAAAGACCATCAGGTGTGTCGTATATTTTTTTCGGACTTGCCACTGCAATCGTTCACCAAGCCGGCGGGTTGGCTCTGTTGTTTTATATCCTGTTCCGGCAGGGCCGCACGCTGCGCGATATCGGGTTTTCTTTTCGATGGCTTGATATTCCGGTCTCTATAGGTCTACTGGTTCTCTCATGGATAGCCTCGGGTCTGAGTCACTATTACATTAATTCAGTATATTTCCTGTGGACCGGGCGTCACCTGGAGCGCTGGAACGGCGCCGCGGGATACCTGGGTACACATATTTCCTTTATTGTCGTCGTATTCCTTTTTCTGAATGCTTTTTACGAGGAGCTGATCGTACGTGCCTATGTCATGTCTGAAATCATCGCCTGGAAGCGTAGCGCTCTGTTCGCGGGTGTGTTCAGCGTAGCGATTCAATCGCTCTATCATCTTTATCAGGGCGTTCCGAATATGCTCTCCATCGCGGCTTTGTTCACGATCTACGCGATTTATTATGCAAAATCGCGGCGCATACTGCCTGTGATCCTGGCACATCTCTGCGTAGACGCCGCCAGTGCCGCATATCTCTTTTTCTTCCACCACTGATTCGCACTCGCCAGGGCTGACTGCTAACAAAATGCGGAAAGTGCCTATTTTCCTATTGTGTCAAATAACCAACCGGCTTACATTGCCATCAAAGTATGTAGCTTCCCCAAGAAAAGCAGGTGGACTGGATAAGTCCCGGGAGGAGTGTAGCTGTATGGTTGCCGAGTCGAATCCGCTATTAAGAATGTTTCAGGAGCTGGTAAGTTACCACTTCTCTTGCGACGTGGGCATCAGGGATTCCGAGGTCCACGCCTACATCTCGAATCTGCTGTGCGAATTCTGTGACACCGAGCAACTCTATAAGGTCCATGATGCCTCCGGGCGGCCCCTGCACGATGTGGGTGAAATGCTGCTGGAATCTGACCCCGTCTATGGCGAAGCCCCATCCTTTGATCGTGAGCGCCAGGTGCGCAAGCACATTGGAGACTACACGCTCTTCTTCACCGGATTGTTTCCCGAAAGCCTTAACCACCACCGCCTGCGCCGCCAGCGGCTGGAAAGCCTCATCGATTTCATGAAGGCCGGCAAAGAGAGCTATTACATCGTCTCCAAATTCGAGCACTTCGAATATGCCAAGGTAGCGCCCCTGTTCGCGCGCCTTTCCAAACAATTCGAGCACTGCGTCTATGGCCTGAACCAGGTGAAAAACGACCTGCAGGAAATGCAGCACCCCATCGTGCAAAAACAAAAACAGTTGATGATGTAGTTTGCAAGTTCAAGCGAGGCGCGGCATCGAAGTTCCATCCGAGCGAAGATTTCCTTCGTGTTCCTTCGACCACCTTTGTGGTTAGCTTTTGCCTTTCTAGGCATTGGGAATGCTGCTAGAATTTTGTAGTCATGAAGTCCAACTGGATGTCGCAACCGCTCTCTGAAACCGATTCACAAATTGCCGCGGCCCTCGACGACGAGGCCCGCCGGCAGCACGAAGGCCTGGAACTGATTGCCTCTGAAAACTTTGTCAGCGAGGCTGTGCTTGAGGCCATGGGCTCGGTGTTTACTAATAAATATGCGGAGGGATATCCAGGCAAGCGTTATTACGGCGGCTGCGAATACGCCGACATCGTTGAGAACCTGGCGCGCGACCGCGCCAAGCAGCTCTTCGGCGCCGAGCACGCAAATGTGCAGCCTCACGCCGGCTCGCAGGCCAACATGGCTGCGATGTATTCGGTGCTGCAACCCGGCGACACGATTCTGGGATTGAACCTCGCCCATGGCGGGCACCTCACCCACGGACATCACCTGAATTTTTCAGGCAAGACTTACAAGGTCATCCCTTACGGAGTCACACGCGATACCGAGACTAT
>DASREY010000146.1:0-2696 GCA_035651775.1 Terriglobales bacterium | reverse complement strand
CTCTCCAACCCTCAGCTTTCGTTTCAGCTAAGAAGTTTGGTAATGGTAAAAGCGGAGATTGATATCGACGTTCTGCACAGACAGGGTGTTCAAGACGAGCTTATTTTCATTGTCAAAGCCGCGCCCGCAAACGGAAAATGGAACACTCAGGGAAAATATACCGGCTATCATGTATGGCAAGGGTTCTACCCCTCTGGGAAGCTCGTTATGTCGGCCGGCATATTTCTTGTGCCCGGCGCGTACACGATTGCAACGATAGTCTGTGATCCAGTTTCAGGAAAAAGAAATCTCTCCCTAAGCCGGATTCAAGTACCCGGTCCCACCACGGGCGAGGCCGCGGAACTTCTGGGCGAACTGCCCGAAATTGATTTTCTGGGAGCGCGACCGGTTGGTTCCGAACGCTTCCTGCTGCCAGTCAAGACGCAGCGTCCCATCCAGTTCGACTTGATTGTTGATCTCAGCACGCGCGAGGAGAGCCGCCGGTGGGATATGCCGTCTCCCCCGTATCAGGCAAAAGGAGCGACGAATCCATCGTCGACTCCGGATACGGAGCGCTGGCCGGCAATCGAAAAAGATCCCTCAAAACTAACCGGGACCGCGCAAGAGCAAACACGGGAACAATCCAGACTGCTGGAGATCGCCAGTGTCCTCAAGGAGCTGGATTTTCAACCCGGGTGCGCGCGGGTCACCGCGCTCGACGTGCTTCGCCTACGTACGCTCCTGCCTCCTACCGCTGCCAATGCGGTGGACTGGCGGCAGCTGGGCAATGAAAACTCCGCTCCCGATAAAGTTATGGTAAGCGTTACCAGTCTGGAGGGACGGAAAGATGCCGGCAAATTTTTTCAAGAACAACTCCGGCAAACCATAACCCAGCCGCCACAGTGCAAACTGAACTCTGCAAACCCGTTTCATGTAATTGCCATTCTTTCTCATGGAATACATTTTCCTTCCGGAAGCAACAAGCTAAAACTCGAAGCAGCGTGTAATTGCAAACTTTTTTACTTCTACGCGAGCGGTCTGTACATCGGCGGCGGAGACGATCTAAAAAACATGCTCAAACCGCTTTCCCCTGAAGTGCTCACATTCAGCAATTCACAAGCTTTTCGCGAAAGACTCTTGGAATTCGCGGAAGCCATTAAAAAAGCTTCCATGAACAACTCTAAGCTCCAATAAAACAGTTGCCAGCGCCAGATACTCAGCCCTTGGCGTTCTTTGCGAAGGCTGGGTCTTTGCGATGCTCCGAGGAATCGGCCTAAACCCGCGTTCATCCGCGGCGAAAGCAGTTCCAAAAATAACCTGCAAGAAAGCAAGTCTGGTTCGTTCCATTTCGCAGAAGCAAGTTCTACCTGAAACCGGAGGACACCAATGAAGCGGTTCAGAGTCGTGCTTTGTGCTGTGGTGGTCTTCTTTTTTTGCCGGGTTGTGCCGGCGCAAACAATAGAGGTCAACGAGAAGGCAACGCGCCTGCTGCTGCGCGACGGTCAAGGAAGCAAGCTGGCCTTGCCGGTGAAGAATTTCCTACCGCACAGCGTCGAAGCTACGCTCCAGGCCGCCGCGAGTAAAAACTGCTCTGGGCTGCAAAACTCGCTATACTTTCCATAGCGAGGCCAGCATGAGCCGCAGGAACATCCACCTTAAAGAGCCGGTGATGGTTGCGTTGCAGACCATACGCACCCACAAGCTGCGCTCGTTCCTGACGCTGTTGGGGGTGATTCTTTCGGTCACGACCCTGATCGTTGTGGTGTCGCTGATTCAGGGCATGAATCAGTACATTGCCGACCATGTGGCCAACATGGGGGTGAATGTTTTCCTGGTTGAGCAATTTCCGCTGATCACTTCTCTGGAAGAGTATGTGAAGGCGCAGCGCCGCGACCGCAAGATTACCTGGGACGACTACACGTTTTTGCGGGACAACATGAAGCTGGCCAAGATGGTGGGAGTTCAGGTGGGCAGCCTGGGCAAGGTGCGTTACAACACCGAGGGGCTGGAAGATGTGAATGTCCGCGGCGTGACCGCCAACATGAGTGAGATGGATGTGGAAGAGCCGGCGGAAGGGCGCTATATCTCCGATCTGGATAACGACCACCACGCCCTGGTCACCATGATCGGCGCCGACGTTGCCAACCGCCTCTTTCCCAATGTGGACCCGTTGGGAAAAGAGATCATGATTGACGGCACTCCTTACCAAATCGTAGGCGTGGCTAAACCCGTGGGCACCGCCTTCGGGCAATCGCAAGACGTCTTTGCCTATATCCCCATCGAGACATACTTAAAACGATATGGCGGCCAGCGCAGCCTTTCCATCAACGTGCAGGCCCCAGCGCCGGAGTGGATGGACCGCACCCAGGAAGAGGCGCGCACCATTATGCGCGCGCGCCGCCATCTTGCGCCTAATGATGCCGACAATTTCGGCGTGCTGGCATCGGATTCTGTCATGGACCTTTGGCACAACCTGACCGGGGCCATTGCCAACAGCATGGTGGGAATTGTGATGGTATTTTTGCTGGTGGGCGGGGTCGTGATCATGAACGTCATGCTGGCCAGCGTGACTGAACGGACGCGCGAGGTGGGCATCCGCAAATCGCTGGGGGCGCGGCGCTCCGATATTCTTATGCAGTTCCTGGTGGAGGCATCGGTCATGAGCGCGCTGGGCGGGCTGGTGGGAATCCTGTTTGCCTACATCATTACCCTGATTG
>DASREY010000145.1:0-17234 GCA_035651775.1 Terriglobales bacterium | reverse complement strand
AAGCTAAAAAACGCGTTGCTCCCCGGAATGACAATACAGGCATGATCGTAAAACCTACGTTCTTCTCAGCTCCGTCGCCGGTTCCAAAATGGTAATGCGAACTGCGTCTTCCACCGCCAGCGCCGCGCGCACTCCAATTGGCAGCGTGATATTGTGCCGATTCACATGCCCCGAGGGCAAACCATAGGCCACCGGAACTCCCAAGTCTCCCACGATCGGCCTCACTACGTCAGCGAGCGCATAACCTTGCGTGGAATTCTGCACACAATCGAGCATCTCGCCAAAAATAATGCCGCGCACCTTCTGCAACTTCCCGGCCAGCTTGAGTTGCATAAGCATGCGATCAACCTGAAACGGCTTGGCCGCCACATCTTCTATAAAGAGAATGGTGTCTTCCGTTCGTATCTCATACCGCGTTCCCAACGACGCAACCAGTAGCGCGAGGCACCCACCGTATAGAACTCCTTCGGCCTTGCCGGGCGCCAGCGGCAGCACACCTTCAGTTGGTATTTCCCATTTTGCTGTTCCACCGACTGCCGCGTTCCAGGAGGAAAGCTGCACACGGCCCTCCTCACCGAAGTCCTTTGTCGCCATTGGGCCATGGAAGGTCACCAACCCGCAGGCATCGGCAAAAAACGTCAGCAAGGTCGTAATATCACTATAGCCGACAAAAATCTTAGGATGCGCCTTGATTGTTTCAGGCCGCAGCACAGGCAAAAGATAGTTGCAGCCGTAACCTCCGCGCGCGCAGATGATGGCGCGCACTTCATCCCGTTCAAACATCTCTTCCATTTCGCGGGCGCGGCGCTCGACCGATCCGGCGAAATATAAGTCCTGCTCAAAAATCGAAGGCAAAAAAAATGGCTTGTATCCCAGCTCTGCCAAAGTCCTGCAACCGGCCTCAAGCAATGGGCGCTGAATATTGCTGGCAGGAGCGACAATGCCGACCGTATCCCCCGGGCACAGCGCCGGAGGCTTAATCCGTTTAGGAGATATATAAGAAGACGCGGAATCAGCAGGCATTCGGCCTATCTTAAACGAAAAACTCACCCCGGCAGAGCAGTTGCGCCGGTCCGGTAAGAAAAACATCGCTTTCCCAGCGCACGATCTGGGTTCCACCTTCGGCTTCTACCTTCAGCGGAGACTGGCATTTGCCAGTGGCGATGGCAGCCACGGCCGAGGCGCACGAACCGGTTCCGGAAGAGCGCGTTTCACCCACCCCACGCTCAAAAAAACGGACCTGGATATGGTCTTTTTTATCAGCAATTACTAATTCAACATTCATCCCATACTTGAAGTCATGATGACGCCCGATTTCGGCTGCCTCCGCCTGCCATCCGGGAAGGAATTCGGGCACAAAGACCACAAAGTGCGGATTGCCCATCGAAATCGGGACACCCTTCACCTCGCCGGAAGGCGTCTTGATTGAGAACTCATCGCCCGCCTGTGGTTCCCCCATATTCATCTCGAAGGTAAAACGCTGGGCATCGTGAGAAACCAGCCGGCATCTCTTGAGCCCCGCTCCGGTGCGCACCACAACCTCGCTCTTCCCCTGTTCGGCCGCCAGATACGCGGCCACGCACCGGGTGCCGTTGCCCGAAATTTCGGCCTCTGAGCCGTCGGCATTAAAGAGGCGAATACGAACATCGGCTTCATTGCGCACATCGGGAAACAGCCATTCCACACCGTCGGCGCCAACGCCGTCGTGCCGGTCGCAGATGCGGCGGGTGAATGCCGGGATATCGGCGGGCGCATGCATGCCGTCAATCAGAATAAAGTCATTGCCACAGGCGCTGGCTTTGGTGAAAGGGATGGTTCCGTTGCGGGAGGCCGCACTGCTGTTCATTGCCATTACTCCCGTGATCCGATGAAGGTTATTGCGCTGAGTATCTTGGAACGCTTCAGGGCATCAAGCAATGCCTGGTGCTCGCGGTAAGTTGCGCAGATGGTGAAATGCACGAGGAAGCCCGCCGTCGTAGGAGCTACTTCTATGGACTCCATGATCTTGTGATCGGCCTCCAGAATGCTGTTGATCTCAGCAACTATCTGGTCGGCCTTCTCGCCGGCGGCTTCGTAGGCCATGTGCAGTGGTTTGAAATTGAAGCGGGTCTCAAGCAAGCCCAGCAGGCGCAACGCCAGCAGGATAATGACGGTGGCAAAAATGGCCAGCAGCATAAAGCCTCCGCCGGCTGCCATCCCAATGGCGGCCACCACAAAAATTGTGGCCGCAGTCGTAAGTCCCTGCACGGAGCCGCGCTCATGCAGAATCGAGCCCGCCCCGATAAATCCGATGCCGGTAATAATATTGGCGGCGATACGGGTGTGATCGCCGAGCTGCGGGTCTACCATCAGATCGGAAAGAATGGTGAACATGGCCGAGCCGAAGCAAATAAACATGTTGGTGCGCAGGCCGGCGGGTTTGCGGCTTAGCTCGCGCTCCAGGCCAATCGCTCCCCCCAGAAGTGCCGCCAGCAACAGGCGCAGCAAATTGCTGGAGAGCAACTGCATTGTTTCCACGCGCGTAAAAATGTTATGCAAAATGCCCATGCTTGAATCTTCTGGCGGATTGTATCAAAGACGCATCTACCGACCCGGGCCTTTTGCCAGTGATGCCTTGACCCGATACAGCACAGCCTCCGGCTGGCCGGGCACCACAATGTTTGCCATTCGCACGAGCTCGCTAGAATGCTGTTGCGCGGATTGCCACACCGCGTCTCCCTGCTGCGCCACCACATAATCCACCCAGCGCGCCGGATCGGCCAGCGCAGGCTGCCACATCCCGTAATTGCCTTCATTCAGCGTGCGGCGCAGTGGAATTCCAGCCTGCTGCAATGCGCCCACATGACTGCCGGTAAACATAAGCAGCGAGGCCTGCGGAGGAAGTTTGCTCAACTCGCCGGCCAGCATGCTCTCGAAAGCCATACGGGTCACGGCATTGACACGCGCCTCGCGCAAGCAGATAGGCGCCGCGCGCCAAGCCTGCCAGTAACAGACCAACATGAGTACTACCAGAGTGCCATTCAGCGCATAACTCCGATAGCGATGGCTGATCTTGCGATTCACCAGGCTGGCAACGGCGCCCAGGGCAATGGCCAGCGCCGGCAGCAACTGCAGCCCATAACGGACGTTGTAATAAGAAAATGGCCACCACACCGGCATAAAGATCGGCACGCCTCCGTAAGCGATGGAAAGAGAATAGAAGAGGAGCGGCAGCCAAAGAAAAACCACAATGAAGAAAAACTTTCTATTGAGCAGAATCACGACTCCAGCGATGGCCAGCATGACGAGCGCAAGCTGCAGCTTCCCTTCGCCCAGATTGAGTTGCGCATCTTTCCAATAGTAAACCGCGGCGGTTTTCATGCTGTGAGTACCCGGATGCGGTGGATCGCCCGGCCGTGTTGTGCGCTGCTCGATGCCCCGCGCGGAATAGGGGCCGTTGGCAAACTCCAGCGGGTTCTGATATACGCCAAAGTTATAGGCCATCCAAAATAACGGTATTGCGGCAGTGAGCACCGCAAACTTCCATACTGCCGTCTTGAGTTGCGCCCGCAGCCGGCCTGGCGCTGAAAAAAAGCCTACCAGCACGGCCATGCCGACGATCACAGCCAGAAACCAGGAGTCATAGCGCGTGAGCATCGCTGCCGCCAGAGTGATGGCACAAAGCTCAAGCGAACGCCTGGCACGGCTCACTGACTGACGACGCTCTTCATGGTTTGCGTCGGGAATTGCCGCGCTCTTGCGCGCCGCCATGAACTCGGCGAACCATACAATTGCCCAGATGGTAAGAGCGAGCGAAAGCGATTCTGTCATGGCCGTTGCCTGCAAATAAATGAGGTTAGGATTGAGCAGCAGGACCAGCGCCGCAACCCATCCTCCCCACCCGGCTTCACGGCCCGATTGCTCTCCTTGATTCGCTATGCCCAGCAACCCGCTCCAAAACAGCCGCGCGATTCCCAGTCCGGCAAAAACGTAAGCGATCATGGAAACGATGGACCCGCCAACTCCGCTTTGCCACAGCCATTGTGGAACAACAAAAGGAATCGTTAGAAGATGCGGCAGAGGCAGCCACACCGTTCCCAGTTGCAATGGGCCCGGCGTGCGTGAATCAAAGACCCGCCGGGCAATGTTGATGTGGGCCACAGCATCGCCATAGAGAAGAATTTCGCCGTGAGCATAAAAATAGACAAAGCTCAAAATCGAGATCAGGGCGGCAACCGCCGCCAGCGCCCATGTGTTCCAATTGCGCCGGCGCGGCTGCCCCAGAGAAGTACTTTGCCTCCACGCAACCGCTTCGGCCGATGTGGTTTCCATTGAAAAGAAGTTACTCCAGATGGGTCATCTCGCGGAAGAGCTGAAAGCGAGAATCAATTTCCTGACGCGTCAGCGAAAGCAGGCGCTCTGTGCCGAAGCGCTCCACGGCAAAGCCTCCCATCACGCCACCGTAAAACATGGCGCGCTTGAGGACATCTGCGGTGATTTTTCCCTGCGAAGCAATGTATCCCAGAAAGCCCCCGGCAAACGCGTCGCCAGCGCCGGTGGGGTCGCGTACTTCGTCCAGCGGCAGCGCCGGGGCGCGAAAAGGATGTCCGCCAAAACCGTATGCTCCCTTTTGAAAAAAGATAGTCGCCCCATATTCGCCATGCTTGATGACCAGCGCTTTGGGCCCGAGGGCAAGAATTTTATTCGCCGAGCGCAGCAGGTTGTTGTCTTTGGCAAACTGGCGGGCTTCGCCATCATTGATGATCATGATGTCGATATCGCCGATGGCCTGGGCAAGTTGCTGTGGCGTGGTCTCGATCCAGAACGGATGCGTATCCAGACCCACGAATTTCGCGCCGCGCATCTGCTTCCGCACTTCGCTCTGCAGCTCCGGATTAATATTGCCCAAAAAGACATATTCCGAATCGCCGTAGCCGGTGGGAATCTTCGGCTGAAACTTCTCGAAGACGTTCATCTGCAGATCGTGCATCTTGCAGTCATTGGGGTTTTCCCCGTACTCGCCCGACCAGTGGAACGTTTTACCGGCGGCATGTTCGATGCCGGTGATATCGATTCCCTGTTTGCGAAAAACATCTTCGTGCTGTTTGCCAAAATCGTCGCCCACCACCGCAATCATTCGGACCTGCGTAAAATAACTCGCGGAGAGCGCAAAGAAAGTGGCCGAACCGCCCAGGCTGGCCCGCACCTTGCCATAAGGACTCTGAATATCGTCGAGAGCGACTGAACCCACTACCAGGATAGCCATTAGCTCGCTCCCGCTTTCTTGTCGAGGTATTTATCGAGGAACAGAGCCAGCTTCTTGCGCGTAGCAGCGGGAATCTTGTCGGGCTGGGTCAGTAGCGCGTGTTGCAACGCCGCACCGCACTTACAGCCTCGTGTCTTGGGCATGGCGGCGACCGCGCGCCTCACGACCTCGCAGGCATTGCTGGCATTCTGGTTGAGCACGCCGATAATCTGCTCTACCGTGACCGAATCGTGGTGCGGATGCCAGCAGTCATAGTCGGTCACCATGGCCACGGTGGCATAACAAATCTCAGCCTCGCGCGCCAGCTTGGCTTCTTGCAGGTTGGTCATGCCAATCACGTCCATGCCCCAACTGCGATAGATATTCGACTCTGCTTTGGTGGAGAACTGCGGGCCCTCCATGCACAGATATGTCCCGCCCAGTTTGGATGTCACCTTGGCGCCGTCACAGGCGGTCTTAATCACCTTGCCCAGCTCGCCGCAGACCGGATCAGCAAAGCTCACGTGTGCTACCACCCCTTCGCCGAAGAAAGTCGAGACCCGGTGCTTGGTGCGATCGAAGAACTGGTCGGGGATGACGAAATCCGTGGGCTTATGCTCTTCCTTGAGCGAGCCCACCGCCGAGAGCGACAGGATGCGCTCCACCCCAAGCTGCTTCATGCCGTAGATGTTGGCGCGAAAATTGAGCTCGGTGGGTGAAATGCGATGTCCGCGTCCATGGCGCGCCAGAAAGGCGACGTTACGTCCTTCCAGCTTGCCCAGGACGTAAGGGTCGGAAGGCGCTCCGAACGGCGTGCTGATCTCAACTTCATGCACATCGCCGAATCCGGGCATGGAATACAAACCACTGCCGCCGATGATTCCAATTTCTGCCTGTTGCAAAGGGTTCTCCTGAGTGAGATGTCGAATTGCTGATTATACAAAAGCCCGGTACCATGAAGGGCCATGCTGGCGTCTAAGAAGATAATCGCATTCGTTCCCACCCGGGATTCCACGAAGGCAAAGGCTTTTTTTCAGCAGGTGCTGGGACTTCGCCTGATCAGCGAAGATGCATTTGCCCTTGTCTTTGACGCCAACGGAACCATGCTGCGGGTGACGCCTGTGCCTGAACTTAAGCCTCACCAATTTACGATTTTGGGATGGGAAGTCACCGATATTGAGGAAACCGTGTCAGGACTTCAGAAGAAAGGCGTTGCCTTTGAGAGATATGGGTTTCTGAAACAGGATGACCTTGGAATCTGGAGCGCACCCAGCGGCGCTAAAGTAGCATGGTTCAAAGATCCCGATGGCAACCTGCTCAGCCTTTCACAGCATACATAACTCCGCACTGAAATCACTTTGTCGCTACCTTTGCCGGTGGCGCCGCTTCCTCCCATACCGCCTTGCTCAAATCCGCCTGGATCCTTGCCTCGAAGCTTTCCATTACCAGCACCGTTGTACCGTGCTGCTCGACTGCAATCGAACCTTCATCTGTCGTCCAATGCCAGATGCTGTCATGGCCTGGAAGAGGGGCTGGTTGCAGATTTTTCGCGGGTGCATCTGGTTTTGCATCTGTGGACTCCGGCTCACTTGATTCTTGCGGATCGACAAAACGATACCGCTTCAGCAGCATGGAATTGTAAGCCTGAGCGAATTGCACCGCGATCTCTGGCGAAGACCAGCGGGAAAGATAGAGCAGCGCAAGCGATTTGGTGGTTACGGGGGCGGCGTCTTTCTTCTCTGCCTTGGCGCTTTTATCTGTAGTCTTGTCTGGCGACGGTTGGGCAGCGGGAAGATCGTGTTTCAGCGCAGCGTAATACGCCCCGCCGCGCCACTCAGGCGCAAGCTTGTCTGCCAGTTTGTCATTCGTGAATTGCTTAAGCAGGACCATCACATCGAACTGGCCGACCGAACCCACGTCGTAGCGTTCATAGTCTTTGCCGAGCACTGCTGCCATGTGCGGCAGCGTAAGCGGCTCCAGTCTTTGGCCCGCCAGATACGCATCCGGGCTCATAATGTCATGGCTGCTGCGCGGAGGCCGCTTCAAAGCCCCGGCATAGGCCAGGTCCTTGCCTCCTTTGCTCAATAGCGCCTGCACAAAGCTGAGCCCGTAACGATAGGGAAATGCCAAAGATTCGCGCATATAAAGCGGCGCGTTAGAGTAGATGGGCGAATCTGACCCTTCGGAGATATTTTGTTTCAGGGCCTCCACAAACGAAGGTGCGGTTGAAATCGTAAGTCCGGAATCTCTCAGCATGTAATCGATCAGCACGGCCATGCCCTGCCCTTCCACCAAAGCCTGGCGGGCGGTTTGCTGCTCGTCGCTCGCAATATCTTCCGCATCCTGGTCGAGCGGATGCCCGGCTTTTTTCGCCTCCTCTTCAGCATCGCCCGCAAGCCACTTCTTCAGGTCGAAATTCTGGTCCTGCAAAGCGTGGGTAAGCTCATGGGCCATCACTGGCTTCTGTTGTTCGGAAGGGATCCAATCCATCAGGTACACAGTTTTATCTTTAATGTTGTAGTAACCAGCTACCTGTTCTCGCATCAGCGAGACCAGATAGGTGCGCAAATCGAAACTGCGCGGCAGGAATCCGAATTTTTTTAGCACCAGCTCCGAGCGTTGCAGGCGCTTGGCATCTTCGTCATCTTTCATGCGGTCGTTCATGCTTTGCGCAACCTGGTCACGGCTGCTGAGTTCGCGTTTTACGTTGTGCTTGATAGGCAAATTGGTGTCTTCGCTCGCGAAGCGCAGGATGTCATCCAGCGAGCGAAACAGTTCATCCGCCTCTTTCTTTGAAAGCCTGGCCTCTGCGCGTACAGCTGGCGCTGTGGCTTGCGCGGTGAGCCGGCATGGAGGCAACAGGCAAAGCAAGAGCAGAAGGAAACAAATTCCTCTCCAGTGTCGGGCTAAGAGGGTTCTATAATAAAGGCGGTTGCAGATAGGCATAATGGTGGTAACAGGTCGGTACTTCATCATCATAAGTGATTACCGGTCTTTTTGTTTTGCCGTGTATGGATAACTCAGAAGGCAATCTCCGCCAGCAGGCGCAAGAGTATTTTCGTCTGGCCTATGAGCGCCAGATGAACGGTGAACTGGACGAGGCCATCGTTCTCTACACCCGCTCCATCGAGACCCTGCCCACAGCCGAAGCTTATACCTTTCGCGGCTGGACTTATTGCTTCAAGGAAGACCTCAACCGCGCCATTTCCGATTGCCTGGAGGCCATCAAGGTTGATCCGGATTTTGGCAATCCTTACAACGATATTGGCGCTTACCTGATCCAGTTAGGCAAGTGGGACGACGCTATCCCCTGGCTGGAACACGCCATCAGCGCAAAACGATATGAGTCATACTACTTCCCTAATTTCAATTTGGGACGCGTCTATGAGCACAAACGTGATTGGAACAAAGCCAGGAACTACTATAAACGGGCCTACGAGATGAACCCGCAATACGTGATCGCGTTGCGCGCCCTCAAACGATTGGAAGTCATGTGGAACTGATGGTCTCAGCACCCTTGGGCAAGCTGAGGAGAAGGGTATGAGATATAGATTCTTTGTTGCATTGTTGTGCGGGGTAGCGTTTGCATCTCTTTCGGTATTGCTTCTCAATATATGGCCAATTGCACTGCCCCTCTCCATGTTCTTGCTCCCTGGTGCCATACCCGTTGCCTATTTGTCCGGATCCCAAGGGCTCGGCCCACCACTGGCGGTTCTTGCAGCAAACGCTTTGGTGTATTCGGGCATTGCTTATGCCATACTCTTCGCCTATTGCCGTAATTCGAAAGCCACTACGATGCGTCTTGCCGCCATCCGGTTGACGGCTCCGGCAGTGATTTTTCTTGGTTTAACTTGCATCCCCGCGTTCAATCCACTATGGCCACAAGGGATGGTTGAGTTGACCAAGCACGAGAAAGAACTTCAAGACCTGCTTCCTTTGGGGACCGGACTTGATCAAGTTCGTGCCGTTTTACGCGCCAAGGGAATAGAGTTCCACGAAGAGACCGAAAAGGCCGCAGAGGTTGTCCTAAACAATGGACAAGGGGTGATACTAACTGCCGCTCCAGGCGACCGAACTATTTCATCACGACTGGAAACAGATGCCAGCCAGTTTCCCTGCGGTTACGACATAGAAATTGTTCTTTTGTTTGGGCCAGACCAGAAGTTGAAACAGCAATATATTCATCGCTGGCGCCTTTGCCCATAAGGTGCGCTATTGGAGGCGTGAGATTGAAAGGCGCGCTGATCAATACCATTCTGAGAAGCCCATCAGGACGCCGCTGTGATTTTTCCCAAAGTCCGAGCACTAACCACGGCGGAACGTAGACATAAAGCGCATCCTCAGAATGCACCCGGACCATTCTATGTAGAGTGCAATATGTGCATTTCCTGCGGAGCGCCGGAAGCAGTTGCCCCAGACCTGGTTGGGTTCTATGAAACTCCGTCTGGCAATGGTTTCTATAGTCACTGCTACTTCAAGAAACAACCGCAAACCAAAGAAGAATTGGAGCGCGCTGTAAAAGCGGTGCAGGCATGCTGCGTAGGCAGCTACTACTATGCTGGTTCAGATCCCGAAGTGAAGAAGATGCTAAGGCGTGCGGGTCGCGAATACGCAATTGATGATTAGAAATAGAATTTCCTAAGCAATTTCCGAATGTCTTTGCAGATTTGCGTTTATCCGCGTTCATCCCCGGCGACCGGGGGAGGTCTGCGGCGTTTTTATCCTGCCCACCTCGATAAACTGGTCACATCGGGCCGCAATTGCGATAATGCAATCATGCCGCAAGCCGAGGTACAACCCAGCGCCCGGGTAATGCGCCGCGAGAAGCGCACCGTAGCGCGCAACTCGGTAATCGCAGCCGTGGTTGTGACCACTCTCAAATTGCTTGTCGGCCTGACCACCGGCAGCCTGGGAGTTCTGTCAGAGGCCGCTCACTCCGGTCTTGACCTGGTGGCTGCAATCATTACGCTGTTCTCAGTACGCGTGGCTGACAAGCCGGCCGACGCCGACCACCAGTATGGACATGGCAAGATAGAAAATTTTTCAGCCTTTATTGAAACCGGTCTTTTGCTGCTGACCTGCGTTTGGATCATCTGGGAGGCGGTCCGCCGCATGTTTTATCATCACGTAGAGATCGAGCCCACCACCGCCGCCTTTGCCGTGATGAGTTTTTCGATGATTGTGGATTTTTGGCGTTCGCGCGCCCTGAAAAAAATCGCCAACAAATACCAGAGCCAGGCCTTACAGGCCGACGCGTTGCATTTTGGGACTGACGTCCTCTCCAGCGGCGTAGTCATCATTGGGCTTCTGCTGGTGACCGCCGGCAGAAGGCTGCATATCGCCCAGCTTCAAGACTCTGACCCGATTGCGGCATTGTTTGTGGCCGGAGTCGTCATGTATGTGAGCTCACGCCTGGCACGGCAAACAGTGGATGCGCTTCTTGATGCCGCGCCCGCCGGCGCGCGCGCGCAGATCATGAGCGAGGTGGCGCGGATTGATGGCGTGCTGGAGATGGACCGGGTCCGGATCCGCCGCGCGGGAAATAAATACTTTGCCGACCTTTCTGTGGGCCTGGGACGCAATGTCACCTTCCAGCACTCTGAGCAGATCACCGACCGCGTAACCCAGGCAGTGCGGCGGGTGCTTCCTGATGCCGACGTGGTCGTCCATTCCCTCGCCCGGCCCATGCGCGCGGAAAATGTCTTTGACCGCATTCGCGCGGTGGCCACGCGCAATAACCTCAATGTGCATGACGTCAGCGTGCAAGACCTTCGCGGCAAGCTGCATGTCGAACAACACCTTGAGCTCGATGAAACCTTGAGCCTGAAAAACGCGCACGATGTTGTGACCCAGGTCGAAAGCGAGATGCGGCGCGATGTGCCTGAAATTTCGTCCATCCTGACGCATATTGAGAGCGAGCCTTCCACCATCGAGCCCGGCGACCAGGTGCTGCAGGACTCCGCGCTGAAAAAACGGCTGCAGCGCATTGGTCACGAGTTTCCCGAGATCCTCGACATGCATGACATTGTGCTCAAACGCGTGCGCGATCGCATGTATCTTTCCTGCCACTGCACCATGTCCGACGAGCTGCCGCTCTCACGGGTCCACGATATTTCTACGGCGCTCGAGGCGCGCTTCAAGCAGGAGGCGCCCGAGCTTTTTAAAGTCCTGATTCACCCTGAACCGCAGACCGATAACCGAAGGTAGCAGCGCGGTTCTCGGTTCTCAGCTTTAGCCCTCAGCAGAGGCCAAATAGAATACAAACATAGGGAGTAGCAATGTCACAGGTAATTGCCAGCACACGCTGGACCGATGGAGAGCGTTTTACAGGAATTGCCGGCAGCGGCCATGCCCAGGTGATTGATTCCGATCGCCGGCGCAATAGCGCCACCGGGCCTATGGAACTGGTATTGATTGGATTGTGCGCCTGCACAGCGACCGATGTTGTGAGCATCTTGCGCAAAAAGCGCGAGCCGTTTACTGGAGTCGAAGTCCATGCCGAAGCCGAGCGCGCCGACACGCCGCCGACCGTATACACGAAAATACACTTGATCTACAAAATCAGCGGCAACGTCTCCCGCAAGGCTGCCGAAGACGCTGTGCGGCTCTCCAAGGAAAAATATTGCTCGGTCTCGGCCATGCTGCAGAAGACGGCGCAGATAACGAGTGAAATTGAAATCATATAATTCTGCATCTTTTGCCGTAATTTGTTACTCTGATGCGATATGAAGCAAAAAGCTATAGTCATGTTCGTCCAGGCGGGTTGACCGCCCTGTGATTGGGCCAAGGCCTACCTCTCGGAGAGAGGGATCCCATTCGAAGAACGCGACGTGCGCGCCGACCCGAACGCGGTGCGTGACCTGGTGGAAACATATCAAAGCCGCTCCACGCCCACGCTAGTCGTAGGTGAAAAAGTGATGATCGGTTTCGATCCTGAACGGCTCGAAGAATTACTCTCTGAATAACGACACCAATAAGAGTTTGCATCCCTGGCGCGGTTATTTTTATATCGCCGCAGCGGCCTTGTGCTGGGGGATTTCCGCCAACCTGGGCAAGGCAATGTTCAGCGGTCGCAGCATCTTGGGCCTGCCCCCGGTGCGGCGCCTGGAGGTGCAGGTTCTTTCCCAGGGCCGGGTGACGATTGCCTTCTTTGTACTCGCGGCTTTGCTGTTGCTGGTGCGCGGAAGAAGAGCTCTTGCCATGAGCGCCGGGGATGCGCTGCGGTGCATGATGTTAGGCGTGCTGGGCGTGGCGGGTGCGAATTTCTTCTATTACTACGCCATCTCGGTAAGTTCGGTGTCAGTCGCCATCATCGTGCAATATACGGCGCCGGTGTGGGTGCTGCTCTACATGGTCACTCGCGGATACGAGCGAGCAACCCTTCCCCGAATTCTTGCCGTTGCCGCCGCAGTGCTGGGAATTGCGCTCGTGATTGGAATCGTTGGAGAGCACGGCGTTCAACTGGTATGGAAGGGCGTGGCCGCCTCCTTGCTGGCGGCCTTCTCATTTTGCTTTTATACGATCTACGGACGCAAATTGCTCGGCGCTCACGATCGCTGGCAGGTGATCGCTTATGCGCTATTGGGCACTTCGCTGTTTTGGATTGTAGTAAATCCGCCCTGGAAGATTGCCGCCGCACACTACTCCCGAGAACAGTGGATTTTCCTGACTGTCTTCGCATTTACCTCGATGCTGATTCCCTTTTCGTTTTACTTTGCCGGACTGCGCCATCTGGATCCAACACGCACTATTGTCACCAGTTGCCTGGAACCTGTATTTACGATTTTGATCGCGGCGACATTTCTGCAAGAGCATTTGGGTTGGTTGCAGATCCTGGGAATCGTGCTGGTGTTGACAGCCACGGTGGTGGTGCAGGCGCCGCCGGCGAATGCACTGCCGCCCAACAAGATTGGGCAGGTAGCGGAAGGTTAAGCGCAACAGAAGTTCGTGGTACAAAAGGCCGGAAACGGGCTGGCGAAGAATTTAGCCCAGCACCCGAGTGCGGAATAGGCGTTTGCATTGTTGTGTTTTCTTGCACGGACGATGCCCTCTCAGGCACAGAAAAAACTAACCCAGCTGCAGAACTCCATCGAGTAAGAACATCGCCCAAGCCCTCTCTACTCCAGAACCTTGCCCTTGGTCTCCGGCAATTGCGTGGCGCTGAGCATGGAAAGAAACAGCGATGCGGAGCACAGATAAAAGGCGCTGCCCAAGCCGTATTTCTGGCCGAAGTACCCTATGACCGTCGGGGCAATGGAACTGATGGTGCGCGCGCCGTTGTAGGTAAAGCCCAGGGCGCGTGCGCGAATACGCGTGGGATAGACTTCGCTGCCGATGATCCCCGACCCCGAAAAAAATCCGGTGGCGAAGAATGCCACCGGTGTGCCCAGCAGCAAAAGCATCCTGGGGTCGGTGGCGCGGGCGTAGAGCAAGACTAAAAGCGAAGCCAGCAAAGTGTATAGAACGCAAGATTTTTTTCTGCCTAATTTATCCGCAACCCAGCCAAAAGTTCCGTATCCGGGAAACATGCCGGTGAGATTCAATGCAACCAGCATGACGGTCATCAGCGACACGTCGAAGCCGCGCCCGCCTTTGGAAATCGGCAATTGCAGATAACTGGGAATCCAGGTAAAGAGCCCCCACCATGCAAACATGCCAAAGAAATTCATGCAGAGCAGGGCCAGGGTGGTTTTGGCATAGGGACGTGAGAAAATTTCGGAAAATTTTATATCCGGCGCTGCGGCCGTGCCAGGCTTGCGGGCGAGCCACATTTCCGATTCGGGAACGCCTTTGCGGATCCAGAATACGGCCAGCGCCGGTAGGACTCCCACAAAGAAAACCATGCGCCAGTTGGAATACTTGAGAACGACGCCTGAGACCAGGGCCGCTGCGGCATACCCCAAAGCCCATGTGCTTTGCATCACAGAAATAGCCTTGGCGCGCAGCTCCGTGGGCCAGCTTTCAGCTACCAAGGTTGCTCCTGTATTCCATTCCCCTCCCATGCCGAGTCCGAGAATGAAGCGGCAGGCGGCCAGCATAGCCACTGAGGTAGCCAGCCCCGAAGCGAAGGAGCATAGAGAATACGTCAGAATGCTGAGCATCAGCGCTTTGGTGCGCCCAATGCGGTCGGCTACGAATCCGAAGAACACGCCGCCGATGCCGGAAGCCAGCAACGTGAGTGTGGCCAGCTTGCCGGCAGTAGCCTTGGTGATGCCGAACTCGGTCACGATGGCGGTGATCACCAGCGCGTACAGCATGACGTCAAAGCCATCGAGCAGCCAGCCGAGGGCGGCGGCAATCAGCGTACGGCGCTGCGTGGAAGTGACTTGTGCAAGAGAAATCGTGGTAGCGGCCATGGGTCAGGATGAGGAAGCATCATATCCCGAAACAATGCAAAAGCTAACCACAAAGGGCGCAAAGAGAAAGGATGAGGACACGAAGAAAACTGGGTTCAGGGATGCGAGAGCGATTTTAAAGACCGGAAATAGCGCTGGCTGCGCTCAACATCTTTGCCAATTTGCTGTCGCAGGGCTTCGACCGAGGGGAACTTGATCTCGTCCCTGAGACGGTGCAGGAAGAAGATTTCCACCGGCGTCTCAGCCGTCAGCTCGATTGGATGAAAATTCAGCAGGTGGCTCTCGACAGCAAACGATTCCGCCCCGAACGTTGGACGATTACCGGCGTTGGTCACCGAATCGAAGCACTCGCCGTTGATGACGGTCTGCGTAATATAGACCCCGTTGGCCGGCACAAGCTCTTCATAGTGGCCCAGGTTGATGGTAGGCACAGTATATTTTTGCCCGTAACCGCGGCCGGCGGCCGGAACAGCGATGATAGAAAAGATTCGTCCCAGCAGATGCCGCGCGCGGTCTACATTTCCGCGCCCGAGAAGAGCGCGAATCTGGCTGCTGGAAACGGTGATGCCGCGGATCTTCTGCTCAGGGTAGACGATCACTTCAAATCCGAATTCTTTCCCAAACTGTGTAAGGCGCTCGATATTGCCCTCTGCCTTGTGCCCAAAGTGGAAATTGGCGCCTTCGTGGACTTCGCTTGCCTTCAATTTCGCGTGCAAAATCTCGCGAGCAAACTCGCGCGGCGGAGTGATGGAAAAATCCCGGTTGAAAGGCAATATGAGCGTGGCATCCAAGCCGGTTCTCTCCAGCAACTTTAGCTTCTGCGGCAGAGATGTAATCAGTTTAGGCGCAATATCGGGGCGCAAGATCCGCGCCGGGTGCGGCTCAAAGGTAATGGCAACGGATTTTGCTCGCCGCGCTTTCGCCCGTGTCACCACTTCTTGCAAGACGGTTTGATGGGCAAGATGCACTCCGTCAAAATTACCGGCGCTCACAATCGTGCCGCCAAAATCGGCGGGCACCTCCGCGAGATTGTGAAAGATGCGCATGGCTTCAGTAAATCTCGAACTCCAGCTTCAAGCCGTCATGGGCAAGCCTCACGTGGGGAGGCAGAGCGGCGTTGGTTTCCTCATGTCCCAGGTCATGAGAGATGTGGGTAAAGAAGGCCCGCTTGGGCGCCAACTGCTCAACCAGGCGCAACGAGTTTTCCACGGTGGAGTGGGTGGGATGCGGGCGGTGGCGCAAGGCATCGAGAAATAAGATGTCCAGATTTCGCAGCAGGGCCATGGAATCTGCCGGTATGTCGCTGAAGTCAGTGAGGTAGGCCGCGCAACCGGCGCGATATCCGTAAATTTCAGCCTTGCCGTGCAGCAACCGGATGGGAAGAAAATTCGCGCCATACAAGACCAGCTCGCCATTCAAAGGCCGCAACTCCACCCGCGCCAGGGTGGTGTAATCCGGGTCAGGCTCAAAGATGTAATTGAACGATTTCCTGATTTGGGCGGCCGTATCCGCATAGGCATAAAGCGGAATCTTTTCTTTGGCGCGCAAGCTCAGAGGACGAACGTCCTCCAGGCCAAGAATGTGGTCGGCGTGGGAGTGTGTATAAAGAATTGCGTCTATATGGCACAGCTTTTCGCGGATCGCCTGGGAGCGGAAATCGGGAGAGGTATCAATCAGAACCGTGTGGCCGTCGTATTCAATGAGAATGGATGGCCGGGTGCGCTTATCATGCGGATCCAGCGAACTACAGACCTTGCAGGTGCAACCCAAAGTGGGAACGCCCATCGAGGTGCCGCTCCCCAAGACCGTTAGTGTTGCATTCACTTTTGGGCCCCGAGGATAGAGCCGGGGCCATCCTTGGCGCCAGGCCCAGGGCCCCGCGTAATTGCGTTCGTGAGTTCCAGGTAAGCCATCCGCAAATCAAACAACGATTGCTGCAAAAGCGTCTGCTCGGCAGCAGTGAGATTACCTTTGGTCTTTTCGTTGAGAATGCCGATGGTGTCAATGGTCTGGCGCGCGCCCAGAATATCCGCACGCGGCTGCTCGCCCTCGGGCGCCATGAGCCCGAGCTGCAGCATGGCAGTCATATAAAGAGACGCGACCAGCCGTTCAAAGGTCATCTCCATAGACTGAGTGCGGCCTCCGGTCTTTTCGCGCAAGACTTCATCCAGGCGCTTGTTGCCCGCATCGTATTCGCGGGTCTGGGCATCGTGCTCGGCCTGTGAGACCGGGGGGGACTCGCGCAGATGTTCCACTCGCGCCGTCCTGCTGGAACCTGCCGGGTCAGAGGCCTCGTCAGGCCGCGATGATGGCTGCGCAGCCGCCTTATCTTCGAGAGTTGACGGAACCCGGGAAGCTTGCACAGGTTCTTCGGATTCGTGCCGGGGTTCGCCCGACTCGGTAAACTTGCGCCTATCGGTTACGATAAACTCTGGCTCTTGTTTTTTTTCTTTCATAATGATTCAAAGGGCAAATTTGCGACCGTAGCGCGCGCGCCATTTACGGTAACTTCAGCGCCGGGAACCCCAATTTCACGCCGAATGTAGCCCAGGCCGATGATCCGGTCATGGCCCGTGGCGGGCACGACGGCAACGCTGGTGATTTCGCCCACTTCCTTTCCGCCTGACTCGATCTTTGCGCCGGGTTCGGGAGCT
>DASREY010000144.1:0-8032 GCA_035651775.1 Terriglobales bacterium | reverse complement strand
GAAAGGCCAGCCGCTGCGCGCTCTTGCTGCCGATACCCGGTAATTTCTTCAGCTCTTCAATCAATCGAGCCATGGGCTCGGCAAACTTCGACATTTTTCACCTAAATTCCGGCCATGGGTTGACGCGGATCAACATGGCTTGAGAACAGGCCGCTGCCCCAGTCAGAACATTCCGCCTAAGCCCATGCCGCCCAGCATTCCACCCAGTTTGGACTGCATGGTCTCGTCTACTTTTCTTCCGGCGTCGTTCATGGCTGCGGTGATCAGGTCTTGCAGCATCTCCAGATCGCCGGACTTCACCATCTCCGGATCAATAGTTACCCGCAGCACCTGCTTTTGTCCATTCATCTTCACCGTGACGCTGCCGCCGCCCGCCGATCCGTCAACCACGGTCTCGCGCATTTTTTCCTGCAGCGATTCAGCCTGCTGCTTGGCTTGCGCCAGCATCTCCTGCAATTGCTTGGGATTGAATCCACCCATGTTCGTCTCCAGCCAATTTCACAAAAATCTTTGAAAGGTCACAAAAGCGTTGCATTCACTGGCAACCGGCTTCTGGCAACTGCTTTTAGTTTCTCTTCTCACGATGGTCAATTACCGTGCGAATTTCGGCGGCAAACTTTTCCTGCACATGCCGCACTACCGGATCGTCCGCAGCCCGGCTTCGAGCCGAGCCTGCTGGTCCTGAAGATATAGGGCTTCTTGCCGGCAACGGAGCAGCGCCGCCATTGACTTGCCCCGCGCTCTCCAGCCGCAGCTTCAGCGCTCTTCCGGCGGCGGAATGAATGGCGGTGGTCACAAGGCGGCTGGCATCCTGAGTCATGGCCATTTCCAAAAACGTAGCTGAAATCGCAACCCGGACCACGACTTCGTTGGCAATGATGCTCCATTCGCCGCTTTCGAGGTTCAAGGCCAATGTTTGATGTTTGCCCGCCAGCGCCTCCAGCACCGCGACCCGGATGCGGTCAACCAAATCTGGCGCAGGCTGCGCTTGAGGTTTCTGTTCCGGTTCCAAGGCCGGAGCGGGCACAGGCTGCGGTTCAGGCTCAGCCGTGACTTCTGGTGGGGCAGCGAGCGCCACCGCAGAAGCCAGAGCATTCGCCCTTGCGAGCATGACAGGCGAACTGCTGGACATCTCTGGTCCAGTCTTCCTTGCGTCGTCCTGGCGTAAACGGTCCTGGCGCACGCGGTCCTGCTCAAGAGGAGAAGGGCGGGCGGTCCGCGCCGGCGCATCCGTTTCGTGACTGAAAGGTGAAGGACACGACTGCGAGGTCCCTTTTGGGGCAGCGGGAGCAGATGATATCGGCTGAGTACGATTCTCAACCGCAGCCCCGCTCAGCAACTCTTCCAGCGGCAGCAGGCGCTGCGCGTGCACCAGCTTCAGCAATCCCAGTTCGAGGTGAAAGCGTTGTTCAGACTTGTAGCTCACGTCGCCATAGGTGCGCAGCATAATTTGCAGAAAGCGGGTGAGGTCTTCTTCCGAAAACAACTCCGCGGTTCTGGCCACGCGTGCGCGCTCATCGGAAGAAATCTGCAGCAGGGCAGAATCGCCGCCCGCAACTTTTGCCACCATGGCATTCCGCAGGAAGCGCACCACCTGCCGGGCAAAGTGCGTGGGACTCTGTCCTTCAGTCACAAGCTTGTCCACCAGCCGCAGGACCTCCTGGCTGGAGTTCGCCGCTACCGCGTGCATCATCTTTTCCAGCACTTCGCCCGGAACCGCGCCCACCAGTTGCTGCACAAGTTCGCCGGTCAGTGTGTCGCCGCAACAGGCGATAGCCTGGTCCATGATGGAGAGCGCATCGCGCATGGAGCCATCGCCGGCTTCAGCGAGAAGGGCAATAGCATCGCGGTCGGCTTTGATTTTCTCCTGCTGGGCAACGGCGGTGAGCTGGTTCACGATTTCGTCAAAGCGCACGGCATGAAAGCTGAAGTGCTGGCAGCGCGAGCGGATGGTCTGGGGAATATCCTCGGGCTGCGTCGTCGCCATCATGAATACAATGTGCGAGGGCGGCTCTTCCAGGGTCTTCAGCAGGGCGTTGAAGGCGGCATCGGTAATCTGGTGAGCCTCATCGAGGATATAAATCTTGTAGCGGTCGCGCGCCGGACGATACCGCGCGGCATCCCTCAACTCGCGGATCTCGTCGATGCCGCGGTTCGTCGCGGCATCAATTTCAATCACATCCACAGCGCCGCCGGCGCGTATCTCCGTACAGGATTCGCATTTCCCGCAAGGCTCCGCCTGCGGCCGGTCTTCTTTGCCGCCCCGGCAATTCAGGCACATGGCCAGAATGCGCGCCACCGTGGTCTTGCCAATGCCGCGATGCCCGCTGAAGATGTAGCCGTGCGCGATGCGCTGCTGCTCGATGGCGTTCTTTAAGGTGCGCGTGACGTGCTCCTGCCCAATCACATCGGCAAAAGTCTGAGGACGGTACTTACGCGCTAAAACCTGGTAGGCCATTGATTTTTTGATTATACGAGAAAAGCAGTGGCCAGCTACCAGTTGCCGGTTGCAGTTCGGGTTAAGGCCAAGAGCCTGCTCGTGGTCAACTCAGCTCAACTACAGCTAAAAGCAAGATTTAGCAGATGACGTTATGCAGTCGCAAGCGTCGAAAATATTAGGTCTGTGCTGGAATCAAAAACATGAGGATACACTTCTACCGTCTTGTATTCATCGCAGTTGTAAGCAGTTTCGTGGCGCTGAGGTTTGCCGTCGCCCCTGCCAGCGCTGCAGAGCAAAACTATACTGTGCCATTGGCGACCGGAGTTCGCCTGGATCCAGTCGGAAACTACGTTGACCTGGGCAGCATGCCTTTGGGCATGGCGCTGGCGCCGGAAAAAGACAAGCTCGTCATTGTTCTGAGCGGATGGCGCGAGCAGGGCGTACAAGTCGTGGATTTGAAATCGCAGCGGGTGACGCAAACGCTCCCGCAGGATGCGGCTTTCTATGGCGTCGCATTTGCGAATGACGGTCATAGCTTTTATGTGTCGGGCGGAAACGACGATTCTGTTTTTTGTTATGCCTGGGCGGATGGGAAAGCAACCTTCGAGCACAGGATCGTTTTAGGAAAGCAAAAGCCGGACAAGACCGGATCGCGTTATCCCGCCGGTATTGCCGTTTCCCGAAATGGGCGGCTGATCTACGTGGTTGAGAACGTGGCCGACAGCCTGGCAGTCGTCAATCCCGAGACCTCCGAGGTAATCCAGCGCTTTCCTACAGACCACTATCCTTATGCCGTCGAAGCAGCTTCGAATGGCAAGGTCTATGTATCCGCCTGGGGTGGAAATACCATTTCGGTATTTCAGGCACGGCCCGATGGAACCTTAACTTATGACACGAGAATTACAGTCGGCCGCCATCCATCGGCCCTGCTGACGAACAAAGATGGTTCGCGTTTGTTCGTTACCCTGGCGGGAACGGACCAGATCGCAGTCGTTGACACGCGCCAACGCAAGGTCTTGCGCACCTTGAGTGATGCTGCCCCTGGAGGTCCGGCGGAAGGAAGCACGCCAAATGCACTCGCATTATCGCCCGACGAGGCGACACTCTTCGTCGCCGAAGCGGACAACAACGCTGTGGCGGTCTTCGATGTTTCCGCCGGCAAACCAGCCGATCGCAACCACAAAACTTCCCTGCGTGGACGCATACCTACCGACTGGTATCCTACGGCGATTGTGCACTCCGGGGCGCGCCTGCTAGTGCTTACCGGAAAGGGACACGGAAGCAAGCCGAATCCTGACGGACCCATTCCCGGAGAAGGCATCAAGAGGCCGTTGGGCTACGATCTTGGCCAGTTGAACGGCACCCTGCGCATTTGCCCGAAGGAGTTCAAGCGAGCCCAACTGGTGGCGCTTTCAACTCGCGTCGCCGCCGCAAACGGCTGGCGGCGAAGGCTGGCTGCGGGACGGTATCCGCCATTCAAGCATGTGATCTACATCATCAAAGAGAATCGAACCTATGACCAGGTCCTGGGCGATTTGAGCGAAGGCGATGGAGATACGAATCTTGTGTTCTTTCCTCGAAACATATCGCCGAATCACCACGCATTGGCGCTCCGCTTCGGTTTGTTCGACCGGTTCTTCACCAATGCCGAGGTCAGTTCGCAAGGGCATATTTGGTCAACAGCCGCATATGTGACCGATTTTGGGGAGAAAGTAATTCCTTCCGGATACTCAGACCGCCGTGCAGGCATAGATGGCGAGGAGATCAACGAACCCAACGATGGATTTCTGTGGAGTATAGCCGCAAAGAAGGGGATTTCTTTCCGGGACTACGGAGAGATGGTCGCAGTGCCTGAGGGCTGGCCGGTGACGCAACGCGAACTCGGCCCTGACGTCAGCCCAACGTATCCGGCTTTTGATTTGAAAACCACGGACCAGGTCCGCGCCGACGCCTGGATCGCCGAATTTCAGCAATTTGTGAAAGACGGCAATCTGCCCCAGCTTGAAATCATGCACCTGCCCAGCGACCACACGGCAGGCGCACGGCCCGGTTATCACACACCGCGGGCGTTTATGGCAGATAACGACCTGGCGCTGGGCCGGATCGTCGAGGCGCTTTCGAAATCTCCTTACTGGCGCGACACCGTTGTCTTCGTTCTCGAGGACGATTCCCAATCAGGTCCCGACCACGTGGATAGCCATCGTTCGCCGCTTCTGGTGATATCGGCATACAACCATCCGGGAACAATACACAGGTTCGCGAATACGACCGACGTGGTAGCGGCAATTGAAGACATTCTCGGTCTGGACCGTTTGTCAAAGTTCGACTACTTCAGCCGCTCGATGGCAGACGTATTTGCCCAAGTTCCAGATTCTTCTCCCTACACTGCTATTCAGCCTCAGACAGATATGAACGAGGTCAATCCGCCCAAGACAGCCGCAGCGAAAATGTCGGAGGGGATAGATTTGAGCGCGCCTGACCGCGTCAACGATGCTCTCTTCAACCATATCCTGTGGCTGGTTGTGAAGGGCGATCTTCCGTTTCCGGTTGCACAGAACAAAGCTCCCCTGCACACACTTCAGTTGAGCCGATGATGACCTCCAAGAAGCCGAGGACTTTACGAGAGGAAAACGGCAGTTAGACCTTTTTAGTTTTTTCTGTACCGGTAAAGAGCAGTGGCGTCCGAAAGAAACGCCAGATGCTTCGCGCCAAAAAACGGCGCTCAGCATGACAAGATGACAACGGACCGGGCGGCACAAGAAGCAAAAGTTAAAACGGCATAGCTTGTTAAACCCTTTAGCGGTTTTTACGCTGCGCTCCATGCCATACCGTACTGATGATAATGCGTTTATCTCGGATTCGATAAAGAACAACGTAAGGAGTCCCGCCAATGACTAACTCGCGTATCCCGGGCTCGCTTCCTGCCCGGCCCAGATTAGGATGATTCCTCAGAGCTTCAACGATGGCGACAATGCGCATGGCCAATCGCTCGGCTGCCTCGGGCTTATCTAACTCCTCATAAGCCCGAATTTCCCGCAACCGTGCTCGCGCCAGCGGAGACCAGACGATTTCTATCTGGTCAGATTGCGCGCTCCGTTTTTGCGGGCCCTGGGGAGGCTCTATTGGCACGGCATCTCATCGTCGTGACTTTTACCACAAACGCATTTCGGCGGCGGCAATTCATGGTCGGTGCCCCAGGAGAGGAGCCATGCCTTCATGTCCTGGTGCTTAATGTAGTGGCCCGACTTGGCCTGCCTGTCGGCTTGGGCGATCTCCGCCAGCATTCTTTCCTGGTCGGCGACATAGGACTCTACCGCATCCGAAATAAGAAAGTTCGCGCTGCGGCCAGACTCTTTGGCCAACTTCGCCAACCGTTTCTTGGTTGCCGGTTTGAGGCGAATGCTGAGGGTTGTGCTGCGTGTGTTCTCCATAAACACATTTTAATACATCTGATTGCATACGGTAAGAGCTATTTCGAGAGGCCTCCGCGTCACGCCCCCGGCCAGTGCTTCTTCATCGCCTTCGCGAACTGGTCAACGGGAAGCGTGTTGAGCACGTCTTTCCTGGTGAGCCAGGCGCGGCGGGCCTGCAAGATGCCGTAGCGGATCTTTTCCATGTGGGAGACGTGGTGGGTATCGGTATTGATGACGATCTTGACTCCGCGTTCGCGGGCCATGCGCAGATGGATGTCACACAAATCCAGGCGGTCAGGATAGGCGTTGTGCTCCATGGCAACTTTATTTTTGGCGGCTGCATTCAAGACCGCTTCCATGTCGAACGCGTAGGCGTCGCGGCGGAGCAGCAGGCGGCCGGTGGGGTGGCCGAGAATGGATACATGTTTATTCCCTAACGCTGTAAGCAGGCGCTCGGTCATCTCTTCGGGCGGCTGCTGGAAGTGGGAGTGCACGCTGGCGATAACCACATCCATTTGCGCCAGGACTTCGTCAGAAAGATCGAGCTTGCCATCAGCCAGAATGTCTACTTCGATACCGGCAAAAATTTTGATTCCGCTGGCATGGCTGGCCACGCTGCGAATTTTTTGGATGTGAGCTTCAGCCCGCTTATCGTCGAGGCCGTTAGCGAATGCAAGATTCTTGGAGTGGTCGGTGATGGCGATGTATTTGTAGCCGCGCTGGGCGGCAGTCTCGGCCAACTCTTCGATGGTGTTGCGTCCATCGGTTTCGACGGTGTGCATGTGCACGTCGCCCTGGATATCCTTCTGCACAATCAACTCCGGCAATTTATGCTCTGCAGCCAGATCAATTTCGCCGCAGTTCTCGCGCATTTCCGGAGGAATGAGGTCGAGGCCCAGCTTGGCATAAATTTCTTCTTCGGTTTTTCCCGCCACCCGCTTATTGCCTTCGAGCGTAGCCAAGCCGTATTCGTTCAACGTGAAGCCCATCTTCAGTGCGCGCTGGCGCAGGGTGACGTTATGGGATTTCGAACCGGTGAAATACTGCAGGGCCGCGCCGAATGATTCCGGAGGAAGCATGCGCACATCTACCTGCATGCCGCTGCGCAGCTTAAAGCTGACTTTGTTTTCGCCCTGGGCGATGACTTCAAGAATTCCGGGAAAGGCCACGATCTTAGCAACCAGCGCATCGCGCTCTTTCCCGCTCGTGCCGGCCTGGCCGGTGACCAGCAGATCGAGATCGCCGATCGTTTCGCGCCCGCGCCGCAACGAGCCGGCAGCAGTGATCTTATCCACGCCGTCTGCACCCTCAAGGTATTGCATGATTTTCTGCGCGGTTTCGTCGGCGACATCCAGATGAAAGCGCCCGGAGATTCGCCGGTATTCTTCAATCCCTTTCAGGATCTTCTGCTCCGCTTTCTCGCCCATGCGCGGCAAGGTGCGCAGCTTGCCGGCGCGCGCCAACTCTTCCACTCCAGACAGATCGCTTACGCTGAATGCGTCCCAGATGAGCGCAATCGTTTTAGGGCCCAATCCCTGGATTTTCAGCAGATCGAGCATCGAAGGCCGGTATTTTTCCAGCAGCTCGGCGTGCAACTTGAGCTTGCCTTCGGTGAACAGTTGTTGCAGATGTCCGCACATGCTCTTGCCAATTCCAGGGATGGCGAGCAGCTTCTTGGTGTCGCCGACCAGGCCGGCGATGGGCTCGCCCAGCGCTTCGATGGCCTCGGCCGCGCGCCGATAGGAGCGAATACGGAATGGGTCGTCTCCTCGGACCTCCATGAGATCGGCGGTTTCGTAGAAGATGGTGGCGACAACTTTGTTATCCATCGATCGCGGACGTTGCGGCTCGCTCATGTCAATATTTTCTCATCTACGAGGAGTTTGGTTGTGGAATGTCTTTACTTACAGGGCTATTGACTCTTCGATAATATTTGCAGCTACCAAGGCCGCAGGCGGTGATTCAAAAGCGGAGCCCCGTCGGAGGACTCCGCTTTTGTTTTCCTCTTTTTACTGAGGACTGGGGGGGACAAACAAGGGGCTGCCTTTCATGGACAAGTCAGGGTTGCGGTAGCGCTCACCATCATAGACATAGCGCCGGGCATGGAAGTTGAATTTGTGGACGCCATAGCCGTAACGGTAACCGTGCCGGTGTGCATGCACTGCGCCATGCCATTCTG
>DASREY010000143.1:0-16237 GCA_035651775.1 Terriglobales bacterium | reverse complement strand
CGTGATCATTGATTTCTCACAGTTCAAACCCGGCCAGTCTGTCTTTCTTGAGAACCGTCTCGAACAACACGATGGACGTGGCCCGACCGGTAATGTTTTGGCCGCTGGTCAAGGCAATCCGGTATTGCGTTTTGATGTTGTGCTTCCGGCCGTTGCCGATAATAGCCAGGATCCTGCAACTGCGCGCTTCTATGATCTGCCGCCCATCGACCTCAGCAATCCTGTCCGGCGAACTTTTGAATTCAAGAGGGGAAATGGGCAATGGCAAGTCAACGGCAAATTTGCCGATTGCAATGTAAATCGGTTTACTGCAAAACAGAACTCGACTGAAGTCTGGACCCTGGTGAACAGTTCGGGTGGATGGATGCACCCCATTCACATTCATTTCGAGGAGCACCGGATCCTCTCTCGCAATGGCGCTCCACCGCCACTGGCTGTCGAGCGTTCACGCAAAGATGTGGTGGAACTCCACCACAATGAGACGATAGAGATTTTCTTCCGATTCAGAGACTTTACTGGGAGATATCCACTGCATTGCCACAACATGGTTCACGAAGACCACGCCATGATGGCGCTCTGGTCCATTGAGCCGGATGGTGATACTAACCCACAGCCTTGACGCACAGAACATTTGTCAGGCGAAGGTCCTGGCAGCAGGCCTGCACGGGGTTACATCGCAGGTTGTGCCAGGACCCTTAACCAAAACACAGGAATAGGGTGCTGAAATGACAAGACTGACTAGAAGAGATTCGCTGGCTTTCTTTACTCCGTTCTCAAAATCGCCGGAGGAGGATGGAGCAAATCAAGGGCAGACGCGCCGATGGGCGAAAACTCCGTCGCGCGAGATGATTCGCCAACGATATTTTCCCAATCTTTTGCTCACTACACAGGAAAACAAAAAAGTGTATTTCTACGACGACCTGATCAAAGGCAAGGTCGTACTCATCAATTTTATGTTTACTTCCTGTGACCGCATTTGCCCGAAAACGACACAGAATCTTGGGAAGGTTCAACACCTTCTCGGTAAGCGGGTTGGGCGCGAGATCTTTATGTATTCCTTTACGCTGGATCCGGGGCACGATACCCCCGAGGTGCTACGGGAATATGCAAAGCTGCATCACGTGGGCGCGGGATGGCAGTTTCTTACTGGATCAGTTGGGGACATGGAAACACTCCGCAGGAGGTTGGGTTTTGTTGATCCGGATCCTGCGCTCGACAAAGACAAAGAAAGCCACATCGGCAATGTGCGCTATGGCAACGAGCCACGCCAGTTGTGGGGCGCATGTCCGGGCATGTCAAAGCCTGAATTTATTGTGGAATCGCTCTCGTGGGTCGAATGGCGCAAAGGTGAAAAACGGGGGTGATGAAATCTTCGCCTGGAAGCCGATGAACGCCGAGGGTTGTTTTCTGCATCCAATTCAAAATGAATTTGCGCTGGACTGCATTCGCAGCGATATTGCTTTTGTGCGCATTCGCGGCTGCGGCCACGCCGGGCGAATTTCGCGGACACATTATCAGCTCTGCCCCAGACGCTCTGGATTCCACCTCGTATATTTACGTCCAGGGCCAAAATCATCGGATTCGCAAGGTAGCCATCCAAAAGGCTGAAGTTGTATATGCCTCCGAGGTTCCGGTTCCCGAACGCAAGCTTCATCCAACCGCATCTCTGGTTGAGGGGGCTGACGTCCGTGTGACCGCGGTTCAAGGGACGAATGGGAGCTGGCAGGCAAAGAGGGTAGAAATTCTACATACCGCTCCCGTCAAAACCGATGCTCGTTCGGGAAAAATCTAATTAATAAGTAACCTGGAAGGGGTTTTTGGCGTCAAACCTATAAGGGGATTCCCTCTCTCCGATACGATTTATGGACTATAATCTAGGCATTCCGGGTCAAAGGCTCGTGAATACCCCGATGCCCGCGTTTGGCAGCCGGCGCGGCCCATCCTTTGATTTGGCTGGCAAGGGGAGCGTTCCAATGAAAAAGATTTTCGATTTGAAACCGGTTTTTGCAGCGGTCTTGCTGGTTTCTTCTTTAGTCTGGGGCAACAGCAGCTTTGCCCAGGCTACTTCTAATAATGCGTCTAATCAGCCGGCGGCTGCGCCTTCGACGACGGTGCCTGCCGGGTCGCAGTCAATTCCCGTGAACCAACCTGCGAGCACGGCTCAGGTACCAAGCACACCTGCGTCATCGCAACCTGCTCCTGCCAGCCAGCCTGTTCCGGCGGCCACGCAACCGGCTTCGTCAGACTCGCAGCAACAACCTGCAGACGCAGACACCCAGGCGAATAAAGACGCCCAAACAAATAAAAAAGATACTTTCAAGCACGATGGCGGCAAAGACGACGTCGACGCCATTGGCAACCGGAAAGGCGTGGGCGGACGAGGATTAGGCAACTGGTACTCCTATGAGAAAGAAATCGCCATGGGCAAGGAGTACGCGCAGCAGATCGAAGCTTCGGTAAAACTGATTAACGATCCGGTGATCACCGAGTACGTTAACCGGGTTGGACAGAACCTGGTCCGGAACTCCGATGCCAAGGTCCCATTCACCATTAAAGTGATTGACTCCGATGAAATCAACGCCATGGCCCTGCCGGGGGGATTCTTCTATGTCAATTCCGGGCTCGTCCTTGCCGCCGACAATGAGGCAGAACTGGCAGGAGTCATGGGGCACGAGATCGCGCACGTTTGCGCGCGCCACGCTACCCGCCAGATGACGCGCAGCCAGTGGGCCAACTTCGCTACGCTGCCTTTGATCTTCGTGGGCGGGGCTGCCGGCTATGCCGCGCGCCTGGGCGCAGATCTACTGGTGCCGGCAACGTTTATGAAGTTCTCTCGCGGATACGAGGCAGAAGCCGACCACCTGGGTGTGCAGTACATGTATCATGCCGGCTACGATCCGCAACAGTTCATTTCCATGTTTGAAAAGATGGAAAGCCTGGAAAAGAAGAAGCCGGGCACGATTGCCAAAATTTTCTCTGACCACCCGCCAACGCCGGACCGGATCGGAGCTACGCAGAAGGAAATTGCCACCATTCTGCCTCCACGCGACAGCTACATCGTGAATACTTCGGAGTTCGATGACGTGAAAGCGCGTCTGGCGGCTCTGGAGAATAAACGCAAGCTGGATGATTCCAAAGACACCAACAAGCCGACTCTGCGCCGTGCCAGCAGCGCTCCGGATACAACCAGTAATCCGAACAGCAAGAGCGGTGATGATGATCGTCCCACACTGCACCGTCGCGACGACGATCAGCACTGAGATCGATTTTCGAATTTCCCTCCTGGGCGTGCTCTATGCACGCCCAATTTTTTTTGACACGCTGCCAATTGCACGCGACGTCCCATGGGATAGAAACGCATTGGAGGCGCGAGTTCAAACCGATTGAAAAAAACTATCTGGTTGAAATTTAAGGCTTAACGGCTGGCGCTATTGGGAATGCCACGATCTTCGGCAATGCGGGTCAGCAGGACGCGCACAAGCTCCAGCTCCGAAGCGCCGTCGGCAGGGTAGGTAGCGCTGGCATACAGGCTTGCAACCGTCGGCGAGGCGGGTTTCTCCTCGGCGCGGATTTTTCCCAATGCATCTTTCAATTTATTGGCGACGCTTTGCAGCCGCTCGGCGGCGGTTTCGGGCAATACCAGCACAAAACGGTCTGGTCCATAGCGGCAAATGCTGTCCACGCCCCGCATCTGTATCTTAAGCGTCTGTGCGACCTTGCGCAGAATAGCGTCTCCATGCTCAAAGCCCATCCGGGTATTAAGCTGGGAAAAATTCTTAAGTTCGATCATCAGCAAAGAAAACTGCTTATGGTAGCGCTTGCTGCGGGCAATTTCTTCGGCGGCCAGGACGTGAAAATAACGCTGGTTGTAGAGTCCGGTGAGGGAATCGGTATGAGTGATGCGCCGCAGCTCTTCGGCAAGCTGTACGCTGCGAATGGCGGTGGCGCAGACATCAGCCGCGGCTTGCGCAATGGAGCGGTCATCTGCGCAAAAGAAATGCGCCGTCGCATGCGCAATTACCAGCGCTCCCAGGGTTTCTCCAAAAGAAATTAACGGAATGCACAGCTCGGAGCCGGTGCCGGCAAAACAAAGCGGCCACTGGGGCCGGTCGGCGATGTCGTTGACCACCACGTTCATGCGCGCGGCAAAAGCCTCGGCAAGAATTCCGGAGCGCTCGGAGAGAACAAAACTTTCTGTCTTCGGCTCTCCCTTTCCGGCATGGGCGCGCAGCATCAGCCTGCCCTCGCGGTCGCGCAGCAGGATGCCGATTTCAGCATCGTCAAAAGTATCTTCGATCAGGTCTGCAAGATTTTGCAGAAGCTGCTCCAGGTCGTTGGCGGCGGCGGCGGAGCGGGCGATGAGATTAATGAGCTCGATTTGCCGCATGCGACGGCGCTCGGTGGAGTATAAGCGCGCATTTTCCAGCGCCACCGAAGCCTGGGCTGCAAAGAGCGTGAGCAAACCAATCATCTCGTCGCTGAAGAAATCGATCTTTTCACTGCCAATGCTGAGAACGCCAATCACGGCCTCCCGCACCAGCAGGGGCAAAGCCAGTTCGCTGCGGACTTTAGGGTCGGCAGGGACATACTTCGGGTCTTTACGAATATCGGGAACGTAGACCGGGGTTTTGTTTTCCGCCACCCGCCCGGTTATGCTTTCCGGTCCTATCTTAATGCGGTCCGGGTTGGCGAAGGCGCCGCTGTAACCGATGTGGGCCCGGCAGTAGAGCTCGTGAGTGGCGGCATCCACAAGAAACACCGCCGCGTTGGCGGTTGCAAAATAATTGCGGACAATCAAAATAATCTGGTGCAGCACGGTATCCACATCCATGCTGGAGAGGATCATCTCGGTCGATTCTTGCAGCACTGCGACTTCGCGAATACTGGGATGCACGGTTTTCAAACCGGTGGGACCTCGCACAAATTGCAAATTTGAAGAGGCTTAATTATATGTCGTAGCGATTATATTTCGAACCAGAGTTTCCGTTGAAGAATTTCGGATGGCAGGGTTGGTTCCCGTTTATGAAGGATGATCCAGGGAATGTCAAGCTCAACGGGATTGCTTGAGCTGCTGCCATTGTTCTGCCGGGGAATCCGGGCATCAATGGCCGCCGTCGGCGTACACCGCTTCGCGAACTTAGGATGACAGGTTCACGAGCGGCGGGCCGAACGACAGATTCCTTGCAATGCTAGATTTAAGCGGCTTCTGCGCGCCGTTGTTCGGCTCCTTCCATCGCAGGTTCATAGGAGTGCGCGGAGACTACCTTCATCTGCCGCCAGTCATAGGGAAACTCTTTACCGCAATCCAGGCACACGACATAAGTTCCAGTGACAGCCGCTGCTTCTGAGCGGCGCTGTCCTGTTCTGGTGGTAATAGGAAAGCTATAACGCCGATGCCAGCATCCGAAAAGCATGTCAAATACATTCGTTATCATCACCAACCCCTGGGAGGGGCAGCTTTGGTTTACTACGAGGGAGCTGCCTGAAGCCTATCCGGCTTCATTTCGTTAGATTCAGAGCTGCGGGCAGAAGTTGCAAGGAAAGATTTGTAAAGAAAAGTATGTCCCACAATGCAGGATGGGGGGGATTTTGAGAGGAAACTGGGGCCGCTAAGTTTTCTTGTCAGGACTTTTTTTGTGGGCGGCGCATTTCGACATGATGGCCGAGCGGAGCCGGCCGCGCAAATCGTCGGAAATTTCGTACAGCTTCGAGTCGCGGTAGATCTCGATGGTCCGCTTGGTTGTGCTGACCACAACATAGCAGTTGTGGCACCACTGCAGGTGATCTTCCAGTTCGGCGCGTGTCTTGCTGTCAATAACGCCGTCAAGATAATCGGTGAGCTCTTGCAAAAACTGAGAGCATTTCACGGTTGGTTACTCCGGCTCGATTTTTTTCCAAAATACTTGGTCAAACGATCGCGCAACTGCAAGCGTGCGCGCAGCAGGCGCGATTTCACGGCAGGCACGCTCAACTCGAGCGCATCCGCCGTTTCTTCGGTCGAAAGTCCTTCTACATCGCGCAGAACAAACACGGTGCGAAATGTAGGCGGCAGGCCCTGGATGGTCTTGCCCAGAATCTCTTTGAGTTCCGCCTGGTCGTACAATTGCTCCGGGTTGGGTGACCAGTCAGCAACCTCGCGAGGGATGGCATCGTCTTCGGTCTGCACATCCTCGTCAATAGAAACGGTCTTCGCAGTCCGCCGCTTGCGCAGACGCATGAGCGCTTCATTGACCGCAATCCTTACCAGCCAAGTGTAAAACTTCGATTGCTCCTGAAAACTTTCCAGATTCTGGTAAGCCTTGAGGAACGCATCTTGCACAACATCTTCGGCGTCCTCGCGGTTCTGCGTGATGTGCTGTGCAATGCGGAAAACGTTGCGATCATACCTCTTTACAAGCTGCTCGAAAGCGCTGATATCGCCGCGCTTGGCGGCTTGTACCAGCGCCAGCTCGTCGCTTACAGCTTCCGTTCCTTTGGATTGGATGGGAGGCATGCCAGTGGGATTCAAGAAATTCGTACTCTATTGTATCCGATGCCCCGGCTTCGGCGGAAATCCGCAGCGCCGGCCTGCATCGTTTACAGGTTTTTAATCAATTGATTTGTAGAGATCAGTACTCTTTTTACAGTGTTATCCTGAATACAAGATACACGCTAAGACAATCAACTCATGCAAAAGATCATCATTCTGATTTTTGTCTTCTGCCTGGCGGGGTGTAACCGCCAGCCCAAGGTGGAACCGGCGCATATCCAGGTTATCGCCCATAAATATGCCTTTGAACCGGTGGAGATCCACGTAAAGAAAGGGCAGGAGGTCACGCTGGAGATTTCAACGACTGATGTTCAGCATAGCTTTTCCGTCAAGGGTTTAGGAATTGACGAACCCCTGCAACTGGGCAAGCCGGCAGTGGTGTCATTCAGGTCCGATAAAGCAGGCGAATATCCGGTGGAGTGCTCGATTATTTGCGGTCCTGGACATGACCGCATGAAAGCTAAAATTATTGTGGAATAGGGTCTTAACATAGCAGCCCTGTTCTGGCCGAGGAGTCCCGATAACCCCTGATAAGCAGTAACGTTACCCCGGTAACGTTACCGGGTCCTCTAGATGGTTAACATATTGACACGGCGGCAAATACGCCTAATAATCCAAGTACACCTGACTAGTTTTGCCTCCACCCCCGGGGAGAACGGCAAGTGTTGTTAAAAAACACAGCGGATTGACATTCCCAATGGCAGATTCACAAGAGATCAAAGGAATCGTTGAAGGCGTAGTAGCAAAGGTATTCGATAAGCGGATATCCGAACTGCGCAAAGACCTGCACCGCGGCGTGGGCGAAAGTCTGAGCAGCCGTGTCTCTGAGCTGCAACTGGATGTCGAGACCGGCATCACTGAAGTCTTTAACTCCCGGGTGAAAGAGATCAATACCCAGATTTCCAAAAACGTTTCCGATGTACTCAATCATCAGGTTACGGATTTACAGAAGGAAGTCGAACAGGGCGTCACCCAGGTCATTGACAGCCGCGCCGCAGAAATTCGCACCCACATTGAGCAGGGCATGACTGAGGTGCTGAACACGCGCGCCCACGACCTGCGTCATGAGATTGAAGTGGGTGTGGCCGGTGTTTTCGATCAACGCCTGGCTGAATTCAAAAAAGAGATTGAGCGGGTAGTGGCGGAAGTCGCTAACAACCGCATGGGCGAACTGCGCAAAGAAATAGAAAAGATCGTCGAGTCTTCCGCCTCCAAGCGCATTCTCGACCTGCGCAAAGACGTAGAGCGCGTGGTTGCCGAAAAGGCCGACAGCCGGGTAGCCGAGCTGCGCAAAGACGTGCATAAGATCGTGGTCGATGTGGCTAACAAGCGCGCCACCGATCTGCGTAAGAACGTGGAAAACGTGGTCAGCGAGACCACAGACAAGCGCGTGAACGAACTGCGCAAAGACCTTGAAAAAGTAGTGAGTGAAGTGGCCGAGCGCCGCGTTTCCAGTATTCGCCAGGATGTTGAAAACGTGGTCACCGAGGCCGGCGAACATCGCGTGCAGGAGCTGCGCAAAGACATCATTAATCATGTGACCGCCGAGCTCGATTCGGTATCGCTGGGCAGGGGTTCTGAAGCGCCGGTCTCAGCCTTGCTGGATAACGCCATTTCCAAGATTCAGGAAGCCACCTCGCAGACAGACATCCTGCGTTCTCTGCTCGATGGCGCGGCGCACTTCAGCAGCCGTGTAGCTCTGCTGGTAGTTAAGAACGACAGCGCGGTTGGCTGGCAGGCACGCGGTTTTGACGACAACAATGGCATCAAAAAAGTGACCGTGGATATCAACAGCGGGCTCTCGGGAAAAGCCATGCAGGAAAAGAGCCTGGTGACTGGGCCGGCGGCTGAATTCGAGGGCAAATTTGCCTCGCAGTTTGGTGCGCCTCAGGGCAATTCCGCCGTGTTGCCGCTGCTGGTTCGGGAAAAAGTTCCAGCGCTGGTATATGCCGATGCGGGAACGCGCAACGATGGCGAATCCGATACCGCGGCGTTGCAATTGCTCGTGCGTACCGCCGCCATCTGGCTGGAGACGCTGACCCTGCGCAAGGCATCCGGTATTCCTGTTGTGGCTCCAAGCGAGCCGGAAGAAGTTACGGCTGTGCCTCCTCCGACGGGGCAGACCATGGCGCCCCAGGGGATTCCCACGCCCGCCCCTATTGCTGTCTCTGACATCGCTCCAAAGGCATCTGCAGCGGCGGCAGCGGTTGAAGTTTCCGCACAAGATGAGGAAGTCCATAAGAAGGCCCGGCGTTTTGCCAAGTTGCTGGTAGATGAAATCAAGCTTTACAATCAAACCAAGGTCAACGAAGGCCGTCAGAACAGGGACTTATACAGTCGCCTGCGAGAAGATATTGAGAAGAGCCGGGCCAGCTACGATAAGCGTTATGGCAGCACCGTAGCGGCGCAGGCTAATTATTTCACCGAAGAAGTTGTCAAAGTATTGGCGGATAATGATGTGGCCCTCATGGGCAACGGATTTCCCCGGTAAGAGTTAAGTTGTCCCCCATGGTTCTGCGTAAGTTGTTGTCACTCTGTCTCGTGGTCTCGCTTGTCGGGACCGGCTCTCCTGTTTTTGCCGCAGCCAAAAAAAGACACACACGAAAAGCCAGCACAGTTGCCTCCCGCGTGCGGCGCATGTCACAGGCATTCGTCGCTTCCGCGGACCTGCGTCCCATGGCGGAGCAGCTTCTGGAGAACCGCACGCCGGCAGCGTATGCGGGAGTGCAAAAGTACGCTGATGCGCACAAGGGCGACGACGCCGGAGCGCTGGCGTGGTTGGTCATGGGCTATGCCCATCTTTTGGATAGTCAGTATCCCGACGCGATTGCTGCTCTGAAAAAGGCGCAGCCTCAGGCGGGTGAGCTTCGCGATTACGTGGATTATTTCATGGCAATGTCGCAGGGACTGAGTGGAGACGCGCCGAGCGTGCTGACCACTCTGCATCAATTTGAAACCAACTATCCCGGATCGCTGTTTACGCGGGATGTTGCCGTGCTTCAAGCCAACGCGCTGGTTGCCAACGGCCAGGCGCAGGCGGCAATTGATGTGCTGGAGGCGCACCGCTCGCCCATGCGTCCTGATATCGAACTGGCGTTCGGCCGCGGCCTGGCGCGCGCCGGGGATCGCGCCAAGGCGATAGAAAGCTTCCGTAATGTTTATAACCTCATGCCTCTGGCGCCTGAAGCTGGCGATGCCAACCTGGAACTGCTAAGACTTGGACATTTGCCGCCCGCCAGCTTTGCCGATCGCAAGAAACGCGCTGGAATCCTGGCTGAAAATCATCGCGCCGCCGAAGCCGCCGCCGAATACAAGGACCTGATCGAAGATGCTCCCGCCTCTGAGGTCTATGCCCTCAAGGTGGCATTGGGTGGGGCCCTGTGGAAGGCCGGGCGCATCGGGGAAGCGCGCGAGCTTCTACAGAAGCTGCCGGATAGCGGGGACGAACGCAATGCTCAGCGCCTCTACTACCTGGTTGAGCTTTACCGGTCCGATGAGAAGCGCATGGGCGACCTGATTACCCACCTGCGCGAGAGCGCTCCGCAAAGCCCCTGGCTGCAGGAAGCGTTGCTGGCGGTGGCCAACCAGCACCTGCTGCAGAAAAACTATGCCGATTCCGCGCGCTTCTTCGAGGAGCTGGCCTCGCGTTTCCCCGAAGGGAAGTATGCTTCTTTTGCCAATTGGAAGGCTGCATGGCTGCAGCTTCGGCAGGGAGATGTGCAGAGCGCAAGGCTTGCCTTTGAACGGCATGTTGCTTTGTATCCGGCATCGCAGGAGGCCAGCGCCGCGCTCTATTGGCGTGGGCGGCTGGCGGAAGAAGAAAAGAACCTGCCACTGGCGCGGGCTTACTATCTGAAAGTCTCAGAGCGTTATTACAACGCTTACTATGCTGAGCTCTCCCGCGAGCGGCTGCGCGATCTGGGTCCCTCCGACGATGTTGCCGACGAACCTTTGTTGCACAAGATTCCGCCGGCGCAGCTTCCCACGCATTTTTCCCTGACCGCTCCGGCAGATAACCTGCGCGTACAAAAGAGCATGCTGCTGGGCAATTGCGGCATGGTGGATTTCGCCATCCGCGAGTTGCAGGCCGCCGGCGCCGATCCGGGGGACAACTGGGCCACGGCACAGATGATCAAGCTTTATATCGAGGATGGGCATTACGATCGCGCCCTGCAGACTTTGAAGCGGGCGGTTCCGGGATACAATTCGTTTCAGCTCTCGGTGCTGCCACGTCCCTTCTGGGAGGGACTGTTCCCTCGTCCATATTGGGAAAACCTGAAGCGCTATTCCGCGGAGAACAAGCTCGATCCTTTCCTGGTGGCTTCGCTCATTCGCCAGGAATCGGAGTTCAATCCGGGCGCCATCTCGCGCGCCAATGCTATGGGATTGATGCAGATCTTGCCGCGGGTGGGGCAGCAACTGGCCAAGTCGGAAAAAATCAAGGGCTTCAACGACGCCATGCTGCTTGATCCCAATACGAATATCCAGCTTGGGACCCGCTATTTCAAGCAGTTGCTGGAGAGGTATGACGGCCACATCGAATATGCCTTGGCCGCCTACAATGCCGGCGCCGAGCGCGTGGATGACTGGCGCAAGAACAACTATCGCGATATCCACGAGTTCGTGGAATCGATTCCTTTCACCGAAACCCGCGAATATGTAGAAGCCATCGTGCGCAATCAGGCGGTGTATCAGCGGTTGTACCAGGACCCGTAAGAAGTTTTCGCCGCGGATGAACGCGGATGAACACGGATAAGCAAATCATCGCGAAGGCGCACAGGCTTTTTATTCAAGCAAACCAGTGGTATACCATGAAGTAAACCACCACGCCTGTCACCGAAACATAGAGCCAGATGGGATAGGTCCAGCGGGCGATTGCCTTGTGCCGAAGGAATGATCGGCGCAGGGCGAGCACCAGAGTTGCAGGAACCAGGATCAACAGAGTGATTGCCAGAATTGTGTGAGAGGTGAGGATCGTAAAATACAGCGGCCGCACCCAGCCTGTGCCGCGAAAACGTATCACTCCAACGTGGGCGTGGTAGTAGAGATAACAAGCCAAAAAAATTGTGGAAGAGCAGAAGGCGGCGATCATGCAGGCGCGATGGGCCGCTACTTTGCCGCGCTGGATGAATGAGTGCCCGACGAAAAGCAAGATGCCGCTGACGCCGTTGAGGGTGGCGTTCAACGCGGGGAAGATGGCGTACTCTTGCGGAGCGCCTGCCTGTAGCACCGCGGTGGCAAAGTTATGCAGGGAGCGTTCTCCTGCGGCTGGCCATCAGCAATGCCGCCACAAACATCAGGAGCGAAAACGCGGCCAGAATCACCAGCGAGAGCGGCACAGAGAGGCCGGTACTGGTTGCATCGCCCGTCGCAAACAGGGCCGTACGCAGGGCTTCCACGCCATAGGTCAGGGGATTCGCCAGGACCAGGGCGCGAATCCATCCTGAAGCGCCGCTGATGGGGAACAAGGCGCCTGAGAGCAGCCACAGCGGAATGAGAAACAAGTTGATGATGGCGTGGAAGGCCTGGGTTGAATCGAGGCGCCAGGCGATGGTGAAGCCGAGCGCAGTGAGCGAAAACGAGATCAGAAAAATTGCCAGGACCGAGATGCCAATCTGCGCTAATCCCATACGGACGCCGATGAGCGGCGCAAACACGAGGAAAATCAAACCTTGCAAAAATGCCAGGGTCGCGCCACCCAGCACTTTGCCCAAGACAATCGCCGAGCGGCTGGCGGGCGAGACTAAGACCGAAAGCAGGAATCCCTCGCGGCGGTCTTCAATCAGCGACATCATGGCAAAGATCGAGGTAAAGAGCACGATCATGATGAGGGCGCCGGGGAAGAAATATTCCAAGTAGTGCTGGCCACCGTTTCCGGACGAGCGCAGAGACGACCCGAAGCCTGAGCCCAGCACCAGCCAGAACAGGACCGGCGAGATGATTACGCCGACGACGCGGCTGCGCATGCGGTAGAAACGGATAATCTCGCGCAGCCAAAGCGAATAGGCCGGCAGAAGCAAATCTGTATAGGCGGCGAAGCGGCGCATGGGAGCACGCTGTGGATACGAGGCGGTGGTGGAGAGTGTCGACATTTTGTTTAGCGCCAGTCCTCAATTTAGCTCCTCCTGGCCTTCAGTTTCTGTCAGGTCCGAGTAGCGGGGGGGTGGGGTTACTAAGTAACTCAAAAATCCTCCAACTCCCTTAATTTCAAACATTTAGGCTACGTTACTAAGTCAGCGCCGGAGTAGTCTTTTCGCCTTTGACGCAACCCAAATATTCATGGTGTTCATCGCGCAAAAGCCCCCGGAAACACCTCAAAGAAATCATGAACCAGCGGCGCTCAAGAAGCAATGATTTGATATCAGATTTCACATTCTTGCTACCATGAAACGATGCGTGTCATTGTGAATCAAAAAATCAAGTCAGATTTCCTTCAACTGGATTAGCAAACACAGTATCGTGCAGCAAGATGTATGGTTTGTGTCTGAGTCTGCACGCCTTTGCAGGAATTTTGTTCAGTGCTTCTTTTTCGATTCTACATCCACGCGCTCGCTCCAAAAGCGGTGGCCGGTGCGGCGGATGAAAACATCTTCCAGGGCCGGCTTGCTCACGGAAATGGATTGGATTTCTCCGGGGAATGCCTCCACAATTTCTGTGGCGAAGCGATGACCGGAGGCCCGCTCCAGGCGCAATTTACCATCAACGACTTTTGCTTCAACTCCGAAGCGCGATTGCAGCCGGAGGGCGAGAGACTCGGGGTTGGATGCTTCAATCACCATGACATCGCCGCCAATCTCGCTCTTCAGCTCGGCCGGCGTGCCCAACCCAACCAGCTTTCCTTCGTGCAGAATGGCCAGCCGGTCACAGCGCTCGGCCTCTTCCATCAGGTGGGTGGTGATGAGCACGCTGACATGCTCTTCATCGCGCAGAATCTTGAGGTATTGCCACAAATCAATGCGCGCTCCGGGATCGAGCCCGGTGGTGGGCTCATCGAGCAGCAACACCGAGGGGTGATGCATGATTCCCTTGGCCAACTCGACGCGGCGCTGCATGCCGCCGGAAAAAGTCTCGACTTTTTCAGCGGCGCGCTCGGCCAGGCCCACACGCGACAGCATCTCTTGTACGCGAGCTTTCAGAACAGAGCCGGTCAATCCATAAAGATGGCCCTGATGCCGCAGGTTTTCCGCTGCGGTAAGCTTGACATCAACACTGGCGGCTTGGAAGACCACACCGATGTGGCGGCGCACAAGGCTCGGGTTGCTGCGCAGATCTAAACCAGCAATCGCGGCCTCCCCGCTGGCGGGAAGCATGAGCGTGGAAAGGATGCGGAAGAGCGTGGTCTTGCCGCTGCCGTTGGGGCCAAGCAAGCCGAAGATTTCCGCCGGCCGCACTGAGAATGACACCCGATCCAAGGCTTTGCGCTCGCCATAGGAATGGCTGAGATTGCGAATCTCAATAGCATCACGGGTGGTCGAAGGTTCGGCAGTTTGCGAGGGCACAGATGGAATTGCCAGGGTCATGCTGAATGGAAGAGAGCGGTTATCATCATTAAGGCAAACAGCAGCGGCAGATAAATTACCGAGGCCTGCAATAGTTGCCGCGCTGGTTTTTTTGACTGCGGCGCCGAGGGCGCGAGTCTAAGGCGCCATAGCCGGAGTCCAACCCAGAAAAAAGCAAGAGAGAACAGGATTGCCCCCACAAAGTAAATGCCACCGGTCATCCCCAGAACTACTGGAGCCACACTCACGGGAATGAGGGCGGTGGAGTAGAGCAAGATTTCACGGGTAGTGGAGCGCCCGTCCTTTTCCACGACCGGCAACATGCGGATGCCGCCGCTGGCGTAGTCCTCTGAGTACATCCAGGCAATGGCCAGGAAGTGGGGAAACTGCCACAGCAGCACGATAGCGAAGAGGGCCAACCCCTCCCATTCCAGCACGCCGCGGGCCGCAGTCCATCCCAGAAGTGGAGGCATGGCTCCGGGAAATGCGCCGACGAAGGTACACAAGCTGGTGATCTGCTTGAGCGGAGTATAAAAGAGCAGGTAACCAGCAGCGGTGGCGAAGGCGAGATATCCAGTCAGCAGGTTGGTCGCGAGGGCAAGGTAGACCGAACCGCCGGCCAGCAGAGCCAGCCCAAAGAGGGCAGCGTGCAAGGTTCCCATGCGTCCGGCAGGCAGCGGACGCCGCTCGGTGCGCCGCATCTTGGAATCGGTGTCACGCTCCATCACCTGATTAAGCGCTGCAGCCCCGCTGGCGACCATTCCAATCCCCAACAGAGTGTGCAGCAGAGTCCAGGAGAGCGACGCAACCCCGGACTTCATCGATCCCATAAAATACCCGCACCACGCCGTAGCCACCACCAGGCTGGTGACGCGCGGCTTCATCAACTCGGCGTAGTTCGAGAGCAGGGAAGCCTTGGGAAGAATCGCCTGGCGGGCAGCTTCTTGCGTGGCGATGGGTTGCGTGGTTGCGCTCATACCGCGGCCTCGTTATGGGAGGCCGCCAGCACTGGCGCCGTTGCACGAAGATAACGGCGCGCGCGGATGGCCAACACAAAAGTTGAAGCCAGCAACAACGCACCTACGCCCACGTGAGCGACGGTGGTGGCGATCATGCCGGGAAGTGGTTGGGGGGCATCAGCATCTTTGATGCGCGTGAAATATGCGGCCACTCCCAGGGCAATTTGCAGCATCAACAAGCCGTGCACGAAGCGGGCGGGAGTTTTGAGTTGCGCGACGGTCCGGCCTTCAACCATGCCGCGTACTGACGTCCAGATCAGGATTCCGGTGACCACAACCGCATTCATGATGTGCGGCAAGATGGACATTCCGGAATGACGGATGGGATCGGAATGCCGGAATGCTCCACCGAAAAATAATTGCAGGTAGAGCACAAAAAGCGAGAGCAAAGTCAAAGTCCAAATACTGGGACGGCCATGGTCAGACGCTGGGATGGTTGTGTCTTCAATCCAGCCGCGGCTGGTGAACAGCGCCATCAGCACGATGAGGCAGAAAAAAGTCTGCGCCACGGCGGCGTGGGCCGTGGAAACGTACCAGAGTAAAAACATCTTCACGGTAATTCCGCCCAGCACACCCTGCACGATCACCAGCACCAGCGCGGTCCATCCTAACTTGCGCATCCACGAGCGTTTGTCTGTGATTTGCGTCCAAACGGCGGCGACGATGGTCAGAAGGCCCACGAACTCAGCCAACATGCGATGGCCGTGCTCGTACTTGATCCCTCCCACCATGGGAGGGATTTTGAAGAGATGCCCAAATGAAGTAGGCCAATCGGGGACAGCCAATCCTGCCTGGTTGCTGGTGACCAGTGCGCCGGCAATCAGAAGAAGAAAAGTAACGCTGGCCAAGAAAACCAGAAAGCCATGAAGACTGCGATTATAAAGTGCTGCTAAAGACAGAAAAACCCCTCAGGTGGAACTAATTATTGTAACAAACCGAAGAGGTGGCCGATGGAACTTGGCGGTCAGCAGTGATGATGCAATTTGAAAAAGTGTGAGGCTTGAATCCCGCGTGTGGGCACGATGCCCACACGACAGCCGGCGGGACGCGGACGCTACTTTGGAGGCACCCGAATCTATGAATGCTCAAAGCGTTTAGAATGCCGTGAGGGCACGAAGTCCGGGGCCAGAAACTATAAAGATGAAGCCAAACGTGCCGATTATTTGTCAAATAGGGTATCTGAGATGAAC
>DASREY010000142.1:0-27244 GCA_035651775.1 Terriglobales bacterium | reverse complement strand
CGCTGCAGCACCAGGCCATGCCGCACAAACGATCAAAATAGTCCTGTACAATCTTCAACTTAAATGCAGCTTCCAGGCAATATACTTGGAGACTTCTTCCATGATTACCCGGGAATGCTGCACAAACGAGAGCGGCTTCGTTTCCGCTCGCGGAGAGCCGTATACCTCCACGCCCTGGCTCTGCAGCATCTCTTTCACGCGATACATGTGGTAGCCATCGCTCACAGCGATGCAGGTCTTCATGCCGTTGGCGCGCATGATGGCCGCCACGCGCTGGGAGGATTCATTGGTGTCGTGGCTCTGGGTTTCGGCGATAAGCTGGCTCTCGGGGATGCCGTGCTCTTTCAGGTAATCGCGCCCTACCTGTCCTTCGCTGAAATGTAACTCGCCACCGGGCCCGCCGCTGGTAATCACGAAGGCTGCCAGTCCTTTTTCATACAACTCCGCTGCGTGCTCCAGCCGGGCGCGATAGACCGGAGACGGCCTGCCCCCATACTCGGCCGCGCCCAATACCACGATCACGTCGGCCGCGCGGGCCTCGTCCATGCCCGATTGCCGGGCAATCCGCCGGAACAGCAGCCCGCAATAAATCAGAAAGGCCACGAGTAGCAGGACAAGAAATCGCCAGAAAAATCTGCGCCTCTTCTTCTCAGGACTGCGGATGGACGAATTCTCGGGCATGTTTACAGTATGAACTTTTTACCACGGAGACACGGAGGCACGAAGAAAAGCTTTTGTGTTTGTTTAAATGCGATTACGCAATGATCCAGCGAGCAGACAGCGAAAAAATCGTAAATCGAACTTCACCAATCGTAAATCTTTTATTCTCCCAGCACCTGCTTGAGCTCCTGGGTGGGAATCGTTCCTTCGCGCACTACGCTCCAGTGGTCGCCGGTCAGGTCGACGATTGTGGAAGGCACTTCGCGGGGCGATGGGCCGCCATCCACGATCAACGGAATCACGTTTCCCAACTGCTGGCGAACGCCGTCGGCGGTGGTGCATTCACTGGCCCCGCTTACGTTGGCTGAGGTTGCGGTGATCGGAACCCCCGCCGCGCGGATCACCGCCAGCGGAATACTGGCCGCCGGCACCCGCAGGGCGACGTGGCCGGTGTTGGCCGTGACTTTGAGCGGCACCCGCGCCGCCGCTTTCACAATGATGGTGAGCGGGCCCGGCCAATACTTGCGCGCCAGGACTTCAAAGATTTCGGAGGCATGCACATCGCCCAGCTCTTCCGCCTGGTCCACGCTCTCGACCAGCAGCGACAACGGCTTATGTTTTGAGCGTGATTTTACGTGATAAATCAGCTCGACCGCGCGCAGATTGTAAGGATCGGCGGCCAGTCCGTAAAAAGTATCGGTGGGCAGGCCCAGCACGTGGCCTACTTGAATGCGTTGCGCCACATAATCGATCAGCGCAGGTTCCGGGTTAGCACTATTGATTTTGACGATTTCGGCGGACAAGTCAGTTCCTTGCTCTAAGCTTATGGCAGAGTATCTGAACTGCGAACCTAACACATCATTCTATTCCTCAGCAAGATGGAAATAATAACGCTAGCATAGGATGATGGTTCTTGGGAGTAACCCTTGTGAAAACACCACTTATTAATCGCGCTTGGCAACCGCGCCTCAGTTCCGTGACCAGCCGCCAGAACCCGCTGATCAAGCAGTTGCGCCGCGCTTTTTCCCATGGTGAAGCTACCAGCAATGGCCATGTTGCCGTGGAGGGCGTGCACCTGATCGAAGAGGCCATTCGCAGCGGGTTGCGCCTGCACGCCATCTTTTTCAGCGAGTCTGCCGGACAGCGCGCCGAGAGGCTTCTGCCCCAGGTGGGAAAAAATGTAGAAACCCTGCTGCTGCCCGACCAGGTCTTCGCCAGCGCGGTTGCCACTGAGCATCCCCAGGGCGTGGCGGCGCTGGTTGTTCCTAAAAAATTTGAGTTGAAGGAGGTTGCTGCTCCGGGTGGTTTGTTGATTGTTGCCATGGGTATCCAAGACCCGGGAAATCTTGGTACCCTGCTGCGCTCGGCAGAGGCATTCGGCGCGAGCGGCTTGATCCTGACGGAAGGAACTGTAAGCGCCTTCAATTCCAAGGTCATACGCGCGTCCGCGGGCTCGCTGTTCCGGCTGCCATGTGTTTCCGCAAGCTTTGCAGAAGCGCTGCCGGTATTGCGCGGGAACGCCATCCGCATAGTTGCTACATCTTCCCATAAAGGAACTCCGCTTCCACAAACTGACCTTAAAGGCGGAGTGGCCTTGCTGATTGGCAATGAAGGCGCCGGGGTCCCCAAGGAGGCGCTGGCACAGGCGGATGAGCGCATCGTGATCCCGCACTCTGCTAACGTCGAGTCGCTCAATGCCGGAGTGGCGGCGGCGATCATCTTGTACGAAGCCGCGCGGCAGAGAAATCAGCATTAACCACAGAACACAGAGAAAAATTGAGTCATCAGGAAATTTACGAATTACGATTTTAGAATTCGTAATCGTAAATCGAAAATTCAATTCTGCGCTGTGCGTTTATGGTGATGAGCTGTTAGTCGGTGTCTGAAGACGGCCGCTTCCGAGAACCAGGAAACCACCACTTAAATACGCGACCAGCAGAGCAAACATGCAGGCGGCAAAGATGAATTTCAGTCCTGCGGGAAGTCCGGAGGGCGAAAGGAAGCCTTCAATGGTTCCGGCCACGATGAGCAGGGGAATAATCCCCAATACAAGGCGAATGGCTTTTCCGCCGGCCAGGACAAGAGATTGCTTTCGGGGAAGAAGCCCAGGAAACAGCAGCCCGCGGCCCAGCAGCAAGCCTGCTCCACCGGCAATAAAGATGGCGGGCAGTTCGAGCACGCCGTGCGGGGCGACGAAGCTCCAGAGGCCAAGGCTCATGTCGGCTTGCCAGCAGGCGGTGCTGATGACGCCCATGAGGAGGCCATTAAAAACCAGAAGATAAATCGTCCCCAGCCCGGCGAGGATGCCCGCCGCGAAGGTAGTAAAAGAGACGCTGAGGTTGTTGGTCATGATGCCGCTGGCAGCTACTGGTTTGATGGAAACGATAGAGTGGGTCCACATTTCGTGCCGGTCAATGGTCTCGACCATCTGCGGGCCAATTACATTCAATACAAAGCCCGGATCTTTCATCGACACCAGCATTCCGCCGACTGCCGAGACAAAAAATATGGCAAAGGCGGCGAAAGTATAAGAAAAAGTCTCGCGGAAGATGGCGGGATATTCCTCCCAGTAGAAGCGCCACACGTTGCGGCCGCCCACGCGGCTGCTGCCGCTATAGACGATGTTGTGCGCGCGGCCCAGCAGGCGGTTGAGATACTCGGTGCTGGCGCGTCCACTGGCATCTTCGCGCACGGTGGCTAAATCGGCAGCGCTCTGGCGGTACAATAGGCTCAATTCCTGTAGTTCGGAATGGTTGAGCGCAGAGATGCCGCCGCGGCTGACGCGGTCTACAAGGTTCTCGAGACGGGTCCAGAGCGATCTGCGTTTTTCCATCCAGCGGGTGGAGATCATGGTTTACGCCAGCGACAAGCTTATCATTGATACCCCGGAGCAGATTCCCCTGGAATTCTCGCTTGCCGGCGTGGGCAGCCGCGCCCTCGCCCTGATGCTCGATACGCTGATCATGTTCCTGGTCGGCATTGTTGTGGGCATCATCGGCGCCCTGGCGATCGCGGCAATTTCCTCGTATTGGCCGGGGGCGTCGAATTGGGCATTCGCAATTTTCCTCATCTTCTTCTTCCTGCTGCAGTGGGGATACTTCGCCATCAGCGAAATCCTGATGAAGGGGCAGACTTTCGGCAAGCGCCAGCTTGACCTGCGCGTGATCAAAGACTCGGGGGCGCCCATCACCGCTTACGAGGCCATTGGAAGGAACCTGCTGCGCGCCATTGACTCGTTGCCCTTCCTTTACGGAGTCGGCATTCTCGCGGTGATGCTTAACAAGCAGAACAAGCGTCTGGGAGACATGGTGGCCGGCACCGTGGTGGTGCATGAGCGTCCCCTGGCCGATCTGCAACCGGCATTCACGCAACTTACATCGTCGCTGACGTCAGACTCGCCGCTTTCGGCCTACAATACCTCGCGACTCAGCGTTGACGAACTGCAGCTTATCGAAGCATTCCTGCAGCGCCGTTACGAGATGCCGCCGCAACTGCGCATCCAGACCGCGTTTCAGATCGCCGACCGCGTCGGCCGCACACTCGAGATTCCGCGCGAAGGACGTCCCGACCCGGAAACGCTGCTCGAAACCCTCGCTCGCGAGCGCCGCAGCATGGGAAGGTAGGCGATTTGTGATTTGAGAAGTACGATTTACGATTTTTCTCGAAGGCAAATTCCTGGCTGCGGATGACGCAGATCAACGCGCTCTGATTTCTTGCCAGAGATGGGCAGGGATTTTTCAGGATTTTTTGACGCTGGCCTTACGAGGAAAATCGTAAATCGTGCAAATCGTACTTCGTAAATTCGAAATTTCAAGAGGGGGTGGTTAGCACTCAGTATTCAGCGGTCGGCCTTGGATCATCCAGAACAACATGTGCTGAATGTTAAGCGCCAAATACTGAGTGCTAAAGAGCAAACGCCCACAGCCAAAAGCCGTAAGGCGTTGCCCGGCAGCCCTCCCCCAGAACTGCCACGCGAGCAATATATGTTTTTAGCTGCTGCCGGTAAAGATAACTTCAGTAATGTTACGGAAGGGAATGGGGATCGTTGGGTAATCGGGGTATTGCAGAATTGGGCAATTGCATTCTGCGGCCGAAGCGAAGAGGGCCTAGGGGTTAAACTGCCAATGCTTCTGGCTGAGTCGTTACGGACGTTACTGCATCTAAATCCAAGAAGTGTTAAATTAAAGGTTCGACCGGCATGCTACCATAAGCGGCGATGCCCTGATACAACATAAGGATCTGGAGGAATAATGGCAGGCAACACAGTAGGCAGTACAGTTTTGGAGGTAACCGACGGCACCTTCGAGCAGGAAGTATTAAAGTCGTCGCAGGTAGTGATGATTGATTTCTGGGCAGCCTGGTGCGGCCCCTGCAAGGCCCTGGCGCCGGTTGTAGATGAAGTTGCGGCCAGCTACAACGGCAAATTGAAGGTCGTAAAGATGGATGTAGATAAAAACGCTGCTACACCCGGCCGCTATGGCGTTCGCGGCATCCCGACCCTGCTCATCTTTAAGGATGGCGTAGTGAAAGAGCAGATTGTAGGCTACGTGCCCAAAGAGACCATCCAGAAGGCAGTGGATAAACACTGCGTGTAAAAAAGCAGTTCCCGGTTCTCAGTTCTCAGCAGGTCGTGAAGGCAGTATTCGAGAAACGCTGTTAGTGCGGTGGAGAGCTCGCGCTGAATAAGAAAGATTTTCGAAAAGTAACCCAGCCCGCAAGGCTGGGTTTTTTGTTTGGAGCAGTTGTCGGTTCCCAGTTCCCCAAAATTGTACCCCTTCTGAGAACCTGGATTTTCTGAGAACCGAGAACTGAGAACCGAGAACTTCTTTCAGTACTTTCTCAACACACCGACCACTCGTCCCTGAATCTGCACCGCATCTGCCGGCACCATGATGGGCTGCATCTGTGCGTTGGCCGGCTGCAGGCGTACCCGGTTGCCCTCGCGGTAAAAACGCTTCAGCGTGGTTTCGCTGTTGTGCACCAGGGCGACGACAATCTCACCGTTCCTGGCGGTCTTGATCTTCTCTACCAGCACATAATCGCCATCTACAATGTGTTCTTCCTGCATGGAATCGCCGCGCACTTCGAGCACAAAAACATCGCGCGAGCGCGTAACGTCGTGCAGGGAGATGGTCTCCTGATTTTCCAAAGTCTCGACGGGCTTACCAGCGGCAATGCGTCCCACCAGCGGCAGCGCCAGACTGGCGGCGGCCGCCTTGGCGGCGGAAAGATGCGCGGCTGAAGCCGCAGCCTGCATGGCCTGCTTCAGTTTGCCCTTTGGGGCCAGGATATCGAGCGAGCGGCTGCGGTTGTAGTCCCGCCGCAGCAGCCCTTTCTTTTCCAGGTTGGTGATGTGCTTGTGCACCGTGGCCAGAGAACTCAAGCCCATGCCATCGCCAATTTCTTCAAATGAAGGCGAGTAACCGTTCTTCTGCACAAACCCCGCAATGTAGTCGTAAACCTGCCGTTGCCGTTTCGTAAGTGCCATGGCCAACAGTATAAGCGAATAAAAGGCGAAGTCAAGAGGGAAGTGGCAAGAATGTTCGCAAAAAGTAAACGAGCGGGCGGATTTTGAACGCGATCTTTTACGGGCAACGATCAGACCGGAGCTTCCACCGGCGCCATTCCAGGGTGCTCGGCACAACCAGCTACTCTGGTTTGGCATCTACATATTGTAGGGCTCATGCGTCCTCGGGAATGAGTGGTGCAGTATGGAAAAGACCCCGGACTACGGACGGATCATGGCGATCTTGTACCGTAGAGGACAGCCCACCAACGAAGATTTGGCCTGGATTAATCACTATCTCGAATTGGCCGATAAGTACCAGGCAGTGACCGATAAAACTACTGACACAACTCCACCTGTCCGATCTAAAGCTAAGAAACAGTCAGCGTAAAGAAAGCATTTAGCAGTCAGCACTTGGCATTTGGCCCCGGCGCTGTGTTTTCTCCCACAGAACACCAGAATTGGTTTTGTTGATATCTTCGAGTCATCGGGCTGGACGCTCTTTCGTGGGCTAAATGCTAACCGCTAAATGCTAAGTGCTTCTTTTATTCCCCACTGCGATTCAGCGCCAGCTTTACGCCGCTCAAGCCGCTTACGTATTTGGCGACACCGTGGTAGAGCGAGTCGGCGATCTTCTGGCGGTACTCCGCGGTCTGAAGCTTATGCTCGTCGGCAGGATTGCTGACGAAAGAGATCTCAGCCAGAATGGAAGGCATGTTGGCCCCGATGAGGACAATGAACGGGGCTTTCTTTACGCCGCGGTTACGCATCTTTGAATTCTTGGTGGAAAGCCCAGTCGAGAGCGCGCTTTGCACATCAGAGGCGAATTCGCGCGATTCTTCAATCTTTTCCTTGAGAGCAATTTTCTTTACCAGGTCCTGCAACTCGTGAATTGATTTTTCCGAAACCGCGTTTTCGCGAGCGGCCACTTCGAGGGCATCGGCCGAAGAGGTGAAGTTCAGGTAATAAGTTTCAACTCCGCGGGCGGTAGGATCGTGGCTGGAGTTGGCGTGGACAGAGATGAACAGGTCCGCCTGTTCCTGGTTGGCAATGGCGGTACGTGTTTCCAGGGGGACGAAGGTATCGTCGCTGCGTGTATAGACCACCTCGGCGCCCATTTTCTTCTGCAAAAGCTTGCCCAGGCGCAGGGCCACGTCAAGCACCAGATCTTTTTCCTGCAGGCCGTTAGGGCCAACCGTGCCGGTGTCATGGCCACCGTGACCGGCATCAACCACAATGCGCCCGATCTTCAAACCAAGGGCGCGGATAAGCGAACGCTGGCCATCAGAAGCCGGCTGCGCCTCGCGGGTGGCCGCCTCCAGATCTTTGTCGCTGGCTTTTTTATGAACGCTGCGGAGGCCCTGGGCTAAAGTCGGGGTTGCGGCATCGTCATCGCGTTGCTCTCGCCCGTCCTCTGCGTCAGCATCTCTTTGGCTGCGTGGGACAACCTCCTGGAAGGTTGGCGCGCTGGTAGGCTTGCTGGTGGCCTTTACCTCGGCCTCGCCAGATTTGCCCATGGCCAGCGAGGTTGCTGGATCATTCCTGGCCGTATCGTTGGCAGAGTTCTTTGCGGCTGATTTATCCGCTATGGCCTTATTCTCGGCTCCAGGTTTGGCGTTTTCTTCAGTAGCTTTAGCGGCGATGCTGGCCGGCTTCTGAACCCTCTGGATGGCGCTGCTTGCGTTGGGCGGCGGGAACAACGCGGATAACTTAACCGAGCTGTGCGCGGGCACAACGGGCGGCGGCACGGTAGCTGCCGGCTTCGGTGTCCCCGGTTTCACGGTGATGGGTGTGGGATCGGCAGTAGCTGTATCAAGCGGAGCGTTCTTGGCAGCAGTTGTGGGCTGCGGGCTGCTGCTTGTTGCTGAGCTCGTGTTGGCGGTTTTTCCCGCCAACGTTGCTGCATCACCGGCGTCGGTCCACCTGGGCGGAGTGGAATTATAGGCTACAGAAGTTTGTGCCTGCGCCTTGCCGTGAATATCAATAATCAGGCGATAAGGGTTGGGCAGCAGAAATGCCGAATACTCGCTGACCGGGTCAACTTCGAGCACGACGCGGGTCACTCCGCGCTGGTATTGGGCCACGCGAATCTTGCGCAGAAAGCCGTCGTCTATTTCGAACGTCTTGCCTATGAGCTCGGGAGCGAGCTTGGTGTCAGCGAGATCGAAGAAGACGCGGTCAGGGGAAGGGATGCGTCCCGCCTCGTATTTAACTTCATCTTCCAGATCAATGGCGACGCGGGTGTAATCGGGCGTGGACCAGTGCCGGATGCCCGTAACTAACGGAAGCCTTCCATTGCGGGCAGTATCGTCAGGATGCGAGTCGGCTTCAACCTGCTGCAGCTTCGCATTCTGGCTTTCACGCGCAGCTTGAGCGTCGCGTTCTTCTTTCTGAGGGCCCCGCAATACTCCGCCCTCGCTTGCGCCCCGGGTCGCTGCTGCGGTCTCGTGCTGCGCCTGCTGCGCTTTCTTCCTGGCTTTTGCTGCTTTAGCTTTAGCGGCTTGTGGATGAGCGATATCATCCAGCGCCTGGCGAGCGTCATCGCTCAGGCGATGCTGGGGATGGCGCTTGAGAAATTCTTCGAAGGCATCTTTGGCCTTGTCGTTCTGCTCCAGGTCTTCCTGATAGATCTTGCCGATGGTGAACATGGCGGCGCTGTTGTGCACGCTGCCCGGATATTGCTGCATCAGGAATTGATATTGCGCGATGGCATCTTGCGAGGCCTTAGGATCGTGGAAGGCGCGGCCGGTTTCGGCCAGGAGCTCTGCGGTATCTACGATGCTCTCATCCGCTTTGCGGAAGTTGGCGCAAATCAGGTAAACCTTGCGGAAGGCCTCGGTCACGCGGTCATAGTCGCGGCGAGTACGCTCGTTTTCGGGACGCCCGTTCAGGGCCTCACGCATCTTCTCGGCGGTTTCAAATTGCGCCTGGGCGAGCAGCTTCTTTTGGGCCAGGGTACGTTTGGCTTGAGCGCAGGGGACGGCCAAAGCCAGCAGAATGCACAACCCTACAGCTCGACGTAAAGTACGATTGGAGCAAACACGAATTGATGCGCTAACTGCCAGAAAATCCCCTTCTAAATATTCACCTTCCGGCAGCGATGGTTCGCCTCCGGCCACTACTCCACGTTGCTGAAGGTCAAATGGCCTTCAGGATCGCGTGAAACCCGAATCGGCGCATGCGTTGGCCCGCCCATAAAGTTGAAGCCGTTGCCATACAGTTCGGTGATCTGGCGCACGTAATTGCGCGTCTCCCGGAAGGGCGGAATGCCCTTATGAGTATGTACGGCGCCAGCGCCGGCGTTATAAGCCGCCAGAGAGAGCCGCACATCGCCGCCAAAGCTGTCCAGCAACTCTCTTAGATGGCGGACCCCAGCCTCGATGTTTTCCGTAGGATCAAAGGGATTGTTCACCTTGAGCGAGCGGGCGGTGCTAGGCATGATCTGCATCAATCCCATGGCGCCCTTGGGCGAGACTGCATGCGGGTTAAAGTTCGATTCCACCTTAATCACGGCGCGCACCAGGTTAGGGTCCACGTTGTGACGCGTGGCCGCTTGTTCGATGGCCGCATTTACCTTCTCCGACGTCAGGTAGCTGGGGCCGGAGCCGGGTTGCTCGTGGGAAACAGCATTGCCGACGGACGGAGTAATGGTCTGCGTCTCAGCCAGCACCTCGGCTGCCGCCGAACGGGCGCGGCCTGCGGTGACGCTGGGCGCCGGCACCGCCTTCCAGCGATGCTGGGTGTTGCTCCAATAGACGTACTTCGGCTCGCCCCCGTAAGCCGGGGCGCTGGGCGAAGCCGCGCTGGTGGAAGAGTTCATAGTGTTGACCGGTGAAGCGCTGTCGTTGACGTAGGTAACGTGTCCCCCGGCGTCGCGGACGAGTGTGATGCCGTCCGCGGCGGCCAGTGGCCTGGTCACCAACAGCAGAAGAGATAAGGTCATCAGGAATGCAGTTCGGTGTTGTGCCATAGGTTTACCTTGAGCTTGCACCTAAACGAGTGCAGCCCACCCACCTAACCCCAAACCCTGACAGAGTTTCGTCCAGAGTAGCTGCATTATAGGCCGGAGAGCTTACCAAGAGCAATGCGGGCAAACAGGCGGAATCAGGGAAGTGAATGGCAAGAAAACCCTAAGAAACCAGGGGAAACCGGATATATTCAGGTATTTAGCGTAGATTACTAAGGTAATCTGGGGAAGTGTTGACAGTGGGGGATTGGATCATTGTCACGACACAGCCGAGGACGGCTGTGCCACACAAGTCTGGTGCTCTTCCACGGTAATTGAAATGAAGCTGAGCGGTACATTCTGAGAACCGAGAACTAACCAAGCACTCGCCTTGTATATTATTACTGCAATGGCCCCCGACACAGCTTCATGGCTCTATGGCTTCTGGTATCCTGCGCTGCGCAGCGACCGGGTACGCGGTAACGCGATGGCCACGGCCATGCTGCTGGGGATTCCATTGGTGGTGGGGCGCAAGCGCACGGGCGAAGCCTTTGCCATGCGCGATGCCTGTCCGCATCGCGGCATTCCCCTCAGCTATGGCGAGTTCGACGGAGAGCAGGTGCAGTGTTCCTATCATGGCTGGTGCTTTGAAGCCAGCAGCGGACAGTGCCGCGAAATTCCTTCGCTCACCGCCGATGCCAAGCTGAGGATTGACCGCATCTATGCCAGCGCCTTCCCCTGCCAAGAGCAGGATGGTTTTTTCTGGGTCTACATTCCCGAATCGGCCACATCGGGCGTTGGCGGCCAGACGCAGTTACCGGCGGAGCTGCCACCGGTTCCGCGCGTGCCTACATTCAGCAAGAAGTATGTGCTCACGCATTTGGCGGCCGATCTGCCGTGCTCGGTGGACCACGGCATTATTGGGTTAATGGACCCGGCGCACGGACCGTTTGTACATCAATCGTGGTGGTGGCGCAGCCGGCACAGCATCCATGAGAAGCAAAAGAATTTTGAGCCCATCCCCAACGGCTTCCGCATGAGCGCGCATGCGCCATCTTCCAACAGCGCGCCTTATAAGCTCATGCGCATGGCGGGTGTAAACGCCAAACCCGGCGACCAGGTGATAACGACCATTGATTTTATTTTGCCCAACCTGCGAGTGGAAAGCGTGCGCTATGGCGAAGGATGGTTTTCAACCCTTACCACTGTGACTCCCATGACCGCGACCCATTGCCGCATTGATGTGCGCGCGGCGTGGAACATCTTCCGCTGGGCCACTCCGCTGGTATTGCCGATCGGGCGCTATTTCGGCAAGAAGTTTATTCGCCAGGACCAGCTCACCATGGAGCAGCAGGCCGAGGGGCTGAAGCACAATCCGAACCTCATGCTGATTGACGATGCCGACCGCCCGGCCAAGTGGTACTTCGCGCTCAAACAGGCGCTGCTCGATGCCCGGCGCGCTGGCGGGCCCATAAAGCATCCTCTGAGCGAGCCGGTGGTGCTGAAGTGGAGAAGTTAAAAGATTTTTAGGATTTTTTGTCGTAGAGACGTAGCTTGCTGCGTCTCTCAGCTCCAAAAATAGCGTGTCATCCTGAGGGCGCGTTTTTTGCGCCCGAAGGACCTCCGATGGAGATGGGAACTACTCGCGGCGTAAATTGGACCACCCAGAACTTATGCCGTGAACCTTGTAGCATGACAACTTGCGCCTCGAACTCGCAATGACACCGCGCCATTCTATCCTCGAATATCTGGACAACTTCGAGCGCCATCGCTCTGAGATTGCCTACGTCCATCAGCGCGGATATCGTCATTACCGCTGGACCTACGGCGAGGTGGCCGAAGTCGCGGCGCAATTTGCCCGCGAGTTGCAAGCCCGGCAGATCGGCAAGGGCGACCACGTTCTGCTCTGGGGTGAAAACTGCGCCGAATGGGTGGCCGTCTTTTGGGGGTGCCTGCTACGCGGCGCCATCGTTGTTCCCATGGATCGCACCGCTGCCCCCGACTTTGCCCGGCGAGTGGCCGAACAGGTTACGCCGAAGCTGGCAGTCTGCTCCGGCGATCTTACGCCTGAGTTACAATCTGTTCCCGTTTTGCAACTGGAAAATTTGCGCGAACTGGTAAGCGGGCATCCACGCTCCGCTTATTCTTACTCCGGCATCGAGCGCAGCGATATTGTTGAAATTGTCTTCACCTCGGGCGCGACCGCCGAACCCAAGGGCGTGGTCATCACCCACGGCAACATTCTGGCTAACCTTGAAACCTTTGAGCCGGAGATTGCAAAATACATCAAGTACGAACGTATCTTTCACCCCATCCGCTTCCTAAACCTGCTGCCCCTGAGCCATGTCTTCGGACAGTTTCTGGGAATTTTTATCCCGCAGTTGATCGCGGGCATGGTTTACTTCCACCCGACGCTGAACCCGGCCGAGATCATGCACACCATCAAAGGCGAACGCATTTCGGTGCTGGTGGCGGTACCGCGCATTCTTCAATCGCTGAAAGAAAAGATCGAGCGCGATTTCGAACTGGCCGGAGAAAAAGAGCGCTTGCAGCAGCAGTTGCAGCTTGCCGCGCGCGAGCACTTTGGCCGCCGCTGGTGGCGCTTCCGCAAGATTCACAACCGCTTTGGATGGAAGTTCTGGGCACTGGTCTCAGGCGGCGCCACCCTGGATGCGGAGACGGAAGAATTCTGGCGGCGGCTGAGCTTCGTCGTCATCCAGGGGTACGGTCTTACGGAAACCACTTCGCTCATCAGCGTGAACCATCCTTTTCGCCTGGGGCGCGGTTCGATAGGAAAAGTTCTTCCTGGAAGGGAAATCAAGCTCGACGAAAATGGCGAGATTCTGGTTCGGGGCGAGAACATAGCCGCCGGCTATTGGCAGGGAAAAAAACTCCAACCTGTGGCAGCGGAAGAAGGCTGGTTTCGCACCGGTGACCTGGGCGAACTCGACGCCGCCGGCTATCTGCATTTTAAAGGACGCAGGAAGCTGGTAATCGTCAATGCCGAGGGGATGAATATTTATCCGGAAGACCTGGAGTCGGCGCTGCGCGCGCAGCCGGAAGTTCGCGACTGCGTGGTGGTAGCCCTGGAGCGCAACGGAAATGCAGAGCCGGTGGCTGCGCTGCTGATGCGCGCAGCCGCAGATGGGAAGAGCGATTCCGATGCCGCCGTTCGCCGCGCTAACGCCGCGCTGGCCGCACATCAGCAGATACGCCGATGGCTGGTCTGGCCGGAGCCGGATTTTCCTCGAACCTCTACGCACAAGGTACGAGCCAATGTCGTCCGCGAAGTTGTGCAGCAGCAACTGGCGGCGCCGGATGCAAGCACAACCGCAACCGCGCAAAGCCCGCTGGCCGAGATGATTGCCCGCATCACCAAGCGGCCTCCGCAAACGCTTTCGCCGGATGCAGCCCTTGAAGACGACCTCAACCTCAGTTCGCTCGACCGCGTGGAGCTGATGAGCGCGCTTGAAGATCGCTACCAGGTTGACCTGGATGACAGAACGTTCGCCGAAGTGAAGACCGTGCGGGAGTTGGAACAGGCTCTGCGCGCATCGGCCCCCGAACCACAGGCGGCGAACTACGAATATCCGCGCTGGGCGCAGCGCTGGCTCGTGCGCTTGATTCGACGCCTTGTTTATTACCTGCTGACCTGGCCGGCGACCATGTTGCTGGCCGCGCCGCGCATTGAGGGAAGAAAAAACCTTGAAAACTTTTCTGGCCCGGCGCTTGTCATCAGCAATCACATCACCTACATCGATATTGGTTTCATTCTGGCGGCGCTGCCGCCGCGGCTCCGGCATCGGCTTACAACAGCCATGGGCGGAGAGCGCCTGCTGAATATGCGCCGTCCACCGCGCGATTGGTTCTTTCTGCGCCGCTGGCTGTATCGCGCGGCTTATGGATTGGCTGTCGGGCTGTTTAATGTCTTCCCGCTGCCGCAACGCTCCGGATTCCGCGACAGCTTCGCCTTCGCCGGCGAGCTGGTAGACCAAGGCTACAGCGTGCTGGTCTTCCCGGAAGGGGAACGCACGCCAGACGGCAAGATACATACATTCCGCTCAGGAATCGGCCTGCTGGCGACGCGCTTGAACCTCCCTGTAATTCCCATGCGCATTGACGGGTTATGGGAGTTGAAGCGCGCGGGCAAACAATTTGCCGTCCCCGGAAAAATCAAGGTCCGGATTGGCAAGCCGATGAGGTTCGATGCGGCAGACGGTCCAGATACAGTCGCGCGCAAGCTGCAAGAGAGTGTCGCAGGGCTTTGAATAGTTTCCACCACAGAGGCACAGAGAAGAATTGAGGCACTGGATTGTCGATTTACGAAGTACGATTTACGATTTTGTGAAATCTTAAATCTTAAATCGTAAAATCAATTTCTCCGCGCCTCTGCGCCTCCGCGGTGAAATTTCTGTTTATCTCGCGGCTCCGGCTTCGTACGCAAAAGCGCTGGCGAAGTCCTGGGCGAACTGCTCGAATGTAATGGGCTTTTTGCCGGTGACTTGCTCCACCGCGTTCGATACTGCCGCCGCCTTGCCGGTTTTGTTGTAAGCCTGCAGGTCGAGCACGCCGTCGGCGAGCCAATCCTGCATTCCAACCTGCAATAAAAACTTTTTGAGCTCTGCGGCGGGCAGGTCCACATATTTGACCTGCTTTCCGATCAGTTTTGAGATCAGCGCCGCCACCCAGGCGTAGTTCACGGCCTGGGCCCCGGTGAGCTCGTAGGCTTTGCCCTCGTGGCCGCCATCGCTGAGGATTTTCGCCGCCACCCCGGCAATATCGCGCGCGTCAACGTAGCTCACAGGCGCCTCGCCGGAGCAGCCGAAAATCGCTCCCTGGGTCTTGATGCTTCCGGCAAAGCCCAGAAAATTCTGCATGAAGGTATTGGGACGCAGGATGGTGTAGGGCACTCCTGAGGCCACCAGCTTCTCTTCGGCTTGCGCGTGCCACTTGCCGAACATGTGTCCGCCACCGCTACCAGCACCAATGACGGATTGCTTGACAATGTGCTTCACGCCGCTGCGCGCTGCTTCCTCAATGATGTGGCCTTCGAGCGCTGGAAGCTGGGGAAGCGGCGAGCACACCAGATAGGTCTTTTTCACGCCCTCCATGGCCTTGGCCACGGCTTTGCGATCGCCGTAGTCGCCCACCACGGCCTCCACCCCTTTGGGCGCCTGGTCGCGCTTGGCAATGGTGTAGTACATGCCGCGCACCTTGGTCCCGCTGGCCACCAGTTTTTTCACCAGCTCGCTGCCGACGTTCCCTCCGGCCCCGGTCACCAGAATCATATGGTTCTTCCCCCATGTGTGGATTGGAGGGATCAGTTTATATACTGATTTACGATTTATGAAGTGGAGAATTAAGCCTCTAGCTACTAGCCTCTAGCTGTGATTGGGGCTCTTAGCTTAAGGCTGGAACTTAAGTGATCTGCGTTCATCTGTGTAAATCTGCGGCTGTTTTTTTGTTTAGAGGGCTGAGTACTGTGCATCAAGTATCAAACCCAGAAACAGCTAGAAGCTAGTAGCTATTCGTCAAGGATTCGACCACAGCGTAAGACTCGCTGAGCGCGGCATCGAGCGCCGCCGGATTCTTGCCGCCGGCCTCGGCCATGTCGGGACGGCCGCCGCCCGAGCCGCCTACTTTTTGCGCGATGGGAGAGATGATCTTGCCGGCCTGTACTTTACCGGCCAGGTCTTTGGTGACGCCAACGATGAGGGCGACTTTCTTTTCCTTTGTCTTTGCGCCGTTTTCTCCGTCGCTCTCAACTTCCTGCACCGAGCCCAGCACCACGATGCCGGAGCCCAGCTTGTTGCGCAGGTTGTCGACCAACGTGCGCATCTGCGGGCGTTCGAGGTTATCCACGCGCTGGGCGAGGACTTTGATCCCGTTGACCACTTTGATGTTGTCGGTCGCGGCGGAAACCGACGACGATGCCGACTTCATGCGCGCCTGGTCGAGCTCTTTCTGCAGGCGCTTGATCTCGGCTGCGTTCTTTTCGAGTTCTGCTCTCAGGGCTTCGGCGGGCGTGGCCGCGGCTTCGCGGCGGCTGACTAAATTGCTGACCACGCGTTCGAGTTCGTGATCTTTGCGGAAGTGGTGCAGCGAGCCCTCGCCGGTCACAGCTTCGACGCGCCGCACACCCGATGACACGCTGCCCTCGTTCAGGATTTTGATCAGACCGATCTCGCCGGTTTGGGCAGTGTGGGTGCCGCCGCAGAGTTCGGTGGAGAAATCTCCGATCTTGATCACGCGCACGCGCTCGCCATATTTTTCCCCAAACAGCGCCATGGCCTTGTATTCGTTCACGGCCACGTCAATAGGAACGTCTTCGATGGTTTGTACTTTTGTGTTCCGCAGCACTTCCTTATTCACCAGGTCTTCAATGTCCTGCAGCTCTTCATCGGCGACAGAGGTGAAGTGCGAAAAGTCAAAGCGCAGATGCTCAGGATCAACCAGCGAGCCCGCCTGTTTCACATGTTTGCCCAGGGTTTCGCGCAGGGCGGCATGGAGGAGATGCGTTGCCGTGTGGTTGCGCATGGTCTCCATGCGGACTTCGGCGTTGACCACGGCATCAACTTTCTGGCCAACATGCATGGGCTGGCGGGCAATGACCTTGTGGGCGCGCACGCCCTGTATTGGGGAATAACATCCCTGGACTTCGGCGACGATGGTGTTGTGCTCGTCGTTGTAGAACCATCCGGTGTCGCCGACCTGGCCGCCAGAGTCGGCGTAGAAAGGCGTGTGGTCGAGGACGATTTCACCCTGCTCGCCCGACGTCAATTCTTTTACGCCCTGGCCATCGCGAATGATTGCCAGCACTTCGCAGTTGCGCGATTCCGTCTGGCGGTAGCCTTCGAAGACGGTTTTATTCAGCTCGCGATAAGCAGGAGAAGCAGTAGCTTTACCGGCACCACCTTTCCAGGAAGCACGGGCACGTTCGCGCTGCTCGGCCATGGCCTCCTCGAATCCCACTTTGTCCAAAACCAGATGGGCATCGCGAGCCGCATCCTCAACGAAATCGAGTGGTAGACCATAAGTGTCGTAAAGTTTGAAGGCCTCTGCGCCCGGTAATCGCCACTGTACGCCATAGGCTCCCTTAATCAGAGCTGTCAATTTCACGAGTTCTTCTAGAGAGACAACATCCTCAGTATTGAGCGGCTTGCTGAAATAGCGTTTTATTTTGTCATGATCCAACCCTGAAACTGAACGACCTTGAGCGTCCAGATCAAATGATTGAATCTGCCAAAATTTTCCTGGATCCTGCCTAAAGAACTCCCCAATGCGTGCTTGCAGTTCCACGAATAAAAGAGCGTTCAGATTCTTGTTACCGAGCTCGATCGTGTTAGCAAAACGACGCTCCTCGGCCGAGACTACATCAGATACGTGCGGAGCGGTTTCATTTAGCTCAGGATACGCTTTGCACATAACTTCACGGACAGCGAACACCATTTCAGACAAGAAAGGTCTTGTAGCACCGAGAAGGCGCCCATGTCGTATTGCACGTCGAATAATTTTACGTAAGACGTAACCACGACCTTCGTTCGCGGGAAGAACTCCATCTGAGATTAGAAACGTCATGGCGCGTGCATGATCCGCGATTACACGATGCGAAGCAATTTGCCCAGCAGTTTTCTCAGGATGGGTTGCTTTATGTGTCGGACTTTGTGCGCCAATGAGATTAGCCACGTGCTGTATTAGCGGCACGAACAAATCCGTCTCGTAGTTCGAGATTACGCCCTGCTTGACCGAAGCTACCCGCTCCAGCCCCATTCCAGTATCAATCGAAGGCTTGGGCAGCGGATTCAGCTTGCCTGAAGCATCGCGGTCGAACTGCATGAAGACCAGGTTCCAGATTTCTACGTAGCGTCCGCAATCGCAGGGGAATTGACAATCGGTGTGGCCGGCATCCGATGCCGCTACTCCCATGTCATAGTGAATTTCACTGCAGGGGCCGCAGGGGCCGGTGTCGCCCATCTGCCAGAAGTTGTCTTTCATTCCCAGTTCGTAGATTCGTTCGTTGGCAACGCCCTGAGAGATCCAGTATTGGTAAGCCTCGTCATCACGGGGCACGCCCTGCTCGCCCTTGAAGATGGTGACGTAGAGTTTCTCTTTGGGAATGTTGTACCAGTCTTTGCCTGTGACCAGCTCCCATGCGAACCTGATGGCCTCTTTCTTAAAGTAATCGCCGAAGCTGAAGTTTCCCAGCATCTCGAAGAACGTGTGATGGCGGTTGGTGAAGCCTACGTTCTCCAGGTCATTATGCTTGCCCCCGGCGCGGACCACCTTCTGCGAGGTCGTGGCCCGCGAGTAGTCGCGCTTTTCGAGGCCCAGGAAGACGTCTTTGAACTGGTTCATGCCGGCATTGGTGAACAGCAGCGTGGGATCGTTCGCCGGCACCAGCGAAGACGAGTGTACGCGCCGGTGTCCCTGCTGCTCGAAGTAGCGCAGGAACATCTCTCGGATCTCGGAACCCTTCATATCCTTTTGATTTTAACAGTGGCAGCAGATTTGCGATGGACGGAAGTGTGAATCGAGCTACTAGCTTCTAGCTGTAATTGGGTTTCGGCGGCTCAGAAATCAATTTCGCCACATGATTCAGAGATGGATTGAGACGCCTGCCCATCGCTCTCAGCCACTTCAGCCGCAGGCTGATCTGTAAATACCGGACAACACAATCGTGTAAAACAGCCAAGCTCAAAAACAGCTAGAAGCTAGGAGCTAGTAGCTTCTTATTGCATCACGCTGCTTTCTGTCCACGCCGCCCATATTCCGCAAACAGAGAAATCATCTCGCGGTTGAATGCCGGGATATCGTCCGGTTGGCGGCTGCTGACCCAGTTGCGGTCGCGCACTACCTCGCTGTCTTCCCATTCGGCGCCGGCGTTGCGCAGGTCGTCCTGGATGGTGTAGTAGCTGGTCATTTTTCGTCCACGGACCAGCCCTGCCGAAACCAGCAGCCAGGGCCCGTGGCAGATGACGGCGATGGGACGACCGGCGCGGTCCATCTCCTGAACGAACTCCTGCGCCTTCTTTTCCATGCGAAGGTGGTCGGCGTTGATCGCGCCGCCGGGCAGCAGCACTGCGTCATAGTCCTGCGGTTCGGCCTTGTCGAGCGGAAGATCGACCTTGAACTTGTCGGCCTTCTGGTCGTGCTTCATCCCCTGCATTTCACCCGGTTCCGGAGAGATGATGGCGGTCGTTGCGCCGGCTTCTTCAAGCGCCTGCCGGGGCTCGGTCAATTCCACCTGTTCGAAATCTTGCGTGACCAGGATAGCTACGTGCATACCGGCTAAGTCTTTCTGTGTCATGATGCTCCTCCGTGAGTTTGTAGTGTGATGCGACTAGTTTTGCAGTGGGATGTGTGGAAAAAGAAGCACTCAGCAATCAGCAATCAGCATTCAGCCCGTGAAGCAGCACTTAGCAATTAGCATTTGGCATTTAGCCAAATAACGTGAAACGTAGTTCGCAAACAAACGAAAGGGTCAAAGCTAAAAGCTAAAAGCTAAAAGCTAAGAGCTAAGAGCTAAGAGCTTCTATCTTCAACCACAGCTAGAAGCTAGTGGCTAGCAGCTTCTCTTCCAAAATCCGCAATCCCAACCCGCACAAAGGTGTGTGGCGTTCCGTGCCTGTCTCCGTCCGCAGCGGGAGCGGTTCCCGACGCTGCGGGGGGCGCTTCTTCCGACCAGATGCCGAATACACGTCCGTCAAATGCGGCGATTCCCGTGTAGTCGCCGATGAAGTCTTTCTTCCCCTCGAAAGGATCGGTGGTCCAGGCATAGTTAGCAAAAGTCTTTCCGCCATCGGTGGAGCGGGCGAGGGTGACGGTTGTTTGCTTGTTATCCGGGTCTCGTCTGCGGTCGTAGAAAATCACGTTGGCTGCTCCCGTTTTGGGATCAACCGCCAGCCACTGGAAAAATTGGTCGGCGCCATCGTGCAATGCATCGGAGTTAACCCGCACAGGCGCGCTCCAGCTCTCGCCGTGGTTAGCGGAGGTTGCGGCGAAGACATCCACGTCGCCGTTGCGGTAGTCCGACCAGGTTACATAGAGCAGGCCGCTGCGCGGGTCGAGGCCGATCTGGGGGAACCCATTGCCGCCGTCAATTCCCGAAACAGGAAAGTAAGACGGCCCGGTCGCGATGATGTTGCGCGAGGGGGTGAAGCTCTTGCCGCCATCGCGAGACCAGGTGAAAGCAATATTGGTTCCGTCGGCCCAGACGGCGTAGATCGCTCCGTCAGGCGCGACCGCGGCGCTGAAGCCTTCAACCGCGCCGTTATCGTCGCGCGGCAGTCCCCCGTGCGTGCTGATCTCAATGGGCGGCGACCAGGAGGCGCCCGCGTCCGTAGAGCGGGAAAACAGGACCACAGTTTTTTCCAGGGTGAACTGGGTCCATCCGACATAGAGGTTCCCGGAGTAGTGGCCGGAGGTAGTGTCGGAGACGATGGAGGGCTTGTCTTCGAACGGAATGCCCGTCTGGGTAGCGTGCTCGATGACGGCGTGCGCCATCTTCTCCCAAGTCTTGCCGCCATCGGGCGAGCGGCGGACAAAAACTCCGTTGCGCGTGGCGTTGTGCGCCCAATAGTAAGTCGTGCCCAACTTGTCGAAGGCGATGTAGCAAAGGTAGGCGGCGCCGTCCGCGCCATAGGCAACCGAGACATCGCCCGATTTTTTGTAGTTCTTGGGCGCGACGCCGGAGGCTTTGCTCCAGTTCCGGCCGCCGTCGTGGGAATAGGCAGCGCTGGCATTGATCTGCCAGGCGGCAACCAACTGCTCGGGGTTCCTGGGGTTTACCGCAATCGCAGGTTCATTGGAGAAGCCGGCATCGGTCAGGTTGATGACCTTTGCCCCGGGCGCCGGCGGGAGTTGATCTGCAGCAGAGTTGGGATTGCCGGGTTGCGACTGCGCCAGCGCAATCGCGGCCACAAAGAGCAGTGATGCGAAGTTGAGCTTTCTTGCAAAAGAATTTCGCAAATAGCGAAGCGCAAACATGCAGAGTAGTTTACCGTGCCCAGGAAGTTAACCGCGGAGGTGCTGAGGCGCGGAGGAAGCAGGCTGACGGAACTTCGATACAATTGTTGCCGTATATATTTAGAGTTAAGGAGCAAACATGGTCAAATTTCTGATGTGGTGCATTCTGCTGGTGATGTGCTGGCCGCTGGCGCTGCTGGCGTTGATCGCCTATCCTTTCGTGTGGCTGCTCCTGCTGCCTTTCCGGATTGTAGGAATTGCCGTGGATGGGGTGCTGGGCTTACTCAAGGGCATCTTCCTGTTGCCGGCGCGGGTGTTGCGTGGGCCGAGCCACGCTTAGCCCTAATTCAACCAAAATCGTCCTATACGCTTCTCTCCCTTGTAACTTGCTGATATTTAACGGAAAAGTCATATTGACACAATGTAGTTTGTATTGCAGACTATATTGCAATGGAGGTCGTTATGATCATGCAGCAGGTTACAGATTCGGTTCTCCAGGCCGAACGACGCGCCCGTAGTTATTGGGATATCGATGGCCTGGCCACACTGGCTCAAGCGGTGGCGGTGCTTTTGGCGGGTCTTTGGTTCTGGTATATGAACTCGGACGCCTGGTCGCCGCGCCGCAATTCTGAGCTCTCTGCCATAGTGTGCATTATGGCAATTATTCTGGATACGATCAGAAGGCCGGGTGTGATTAGCTGGTTCAAGGCAAAGATCACCTATCCTCGGACCGGATATGTTGCTCCATTGCAACAGGCATCGCTGAAGGGTCGCCGGATCAATTTGAATGCCCTCTGGTTCGCGCTGGTTGTGCTCGCCCTTTGGGCCGCCGCGTTGTCGGTGGAAACTCCCTGGGTTTGCGTCGCAGTCGGAGTCCTGACCGGATTGGCGCTGTGGTGGAGTTCGATCCGAGAAAAGTTCGCAGATGTGGACATTCTCGGCGTCTCCTGCCTCGGCATGCTGGCCGCGGTTCTCCTTAATGCCACCCACGGATCTTTTCATCTGCAGCGCTTTGCTTTTGTCCTGATCGCATTGGGAATATTCGGTCTGCTCAAGGGCACGGTTACTTTGCTGCGCTACCTGCGCCGCAATCCGGTGGCGCAAGCATGACTCCGGAGCTGCAGGAACTGGCAACCCTAGATCGCCTGATTCATGAACCGGCGCGGCTCATGATCATGACGGTGCTTTATGCCGTTCCTGAGGCGGACTTCATTTATCTGCAGCGCGAGTGCGGACTGACGCAAGGCAATCTTTCCAGCCACCTGGCGAAGCTGGAAGAGGCCGGCTATGTCATGATCACGAAGACTTTCAAAGGCAAGTATCCATTGACGATTTGCAGTCTGACCCAAAAGGGGCGGGAGGCCTTTGAGGAGTACGTGCGCAAGATGCAAGTGGTCAATAACAGTTTCAAGGAAGTCAGAAGTGAGAAGTAAGAAGTCAGAAGGCTGTCTGAAGCGTTACTTCTTTCTTCTTCCTTCCGACCTCGTACTTCCTTCCTAATCTCGTACTTCCGTCCGGCTTCGTACTTCCGGTTATTTCGAACCCTGCTCACTCCTGCTGCAGAGGTTCTTCTTCAGCTTCGAGCGCGCCCAGGGTTTCATCCGGGACCTGCCATTTTTTCAGGATCTTAAAGATTATTGAGCTGCTGAAGCCGGCGCGCAGCAAGGCACGGAAAACGCGCGCGGTCTCGCGTTCGTTGGTTGGCTTGCGCAGGCGCTTGCGGGCCAGGTGCTCGCGGGCCAGTTTTTCTTCATTGACTCCCGAGTAAGCCTCGCCAACAACTTTTTCTATCACCTCGCTGTGCACGCCTTTGGTCTTCAGGTCGGTAATGACGCGGCGTTTCCCGAACTTCTCATTGGCCTGGCGATACGCGGAGTAAGCGGCGGCGTACTTGTGATCGTTGAGATATTTTTGTTCTTTCAGCCGGGCGATGACCACGTCTACCAATAACTCTTCGTCGGCCCTGCGCCGCAGCAGGCGCTTCAGTTCGGCTACGGTGCGCATTTTTCGCGAGAGTGCGCCTACGGCGTATTCATAGAGGCCGGCTTCGTCGAAGAATTTGCGCTTTGCAGGGAAGGACACGGGAAGATCATAGCAGCATTATTCGCCACGCAGACGCGGAGAAAAGCTACTAGCCACTAGCTTCTAGCTGTTTCTGGAACTCGATAATGCAATCAGTCGCGATGCTCAAACACAGCTAGAGGCTAGGAGCTAGAAGCTATCTCAAAAAACAGAAAAGCCGTAGCAAGCTACGGCTCTACTTGAATGCTAAGAAAGATTATCTTCCGAAACCTGCCGATTCCATCTGCTCGCGCGAGGAATCTGCTGTCGAGCCGATGCCCTGGACGCGCAGTTTGAAGTCGTCAGGCTTGCTGGCGTTTTCCAGCGCGGTTTCGTAGGTGATTAATGCCTGCGAATAGAGGTCATAGAGCGACTGGTCGAAGGTCTGCATGCCGTATTGGGAGACGCCGGCCTGCAGGGCTTCATGAATGAGGCGGGTCTTTTCCGGAGCGATGATGCACTCGCGGATATATTCGGTAGCGATCAGCACTTCGACGGCAGGCACGCGTCCGGTGCCATCGGCGCGGCGCACCAGGCGCTGCGAGATGACCGCTTTCAGCACGGCCGCCATCTGCAGGCGAATCTGCTTCTGCTCCGGCGGCGGGAAGACGGAGATGATGCGGTTGATGGTCTCGGTCGCATCTAAAGTGTGCAGCGTAGAAAATACAAGGTGGCCGGTTTCTGCAGCGTGCAGTGCGGTGCCAATGGTTTCAAGGTCGCGCATTTCGCCGACCAGGATGGTATCCGGGTCCTGGCGCAAGCTGGCGCGGAGCGCCGAGGCGAACGACGAAGTATCGACTTCGACCTCGCGCTGGTTCACGAATCCTTTTTTGTCGCGATGCAGGAATTCGATTGGGTCTTCGATGGTGATGATGTGCTCGGGCCGCTGGGAATTGATGCGGTCTACCATGGCGGCCAGCGTGGTGGATTTTCCCGATCCGGTGACACCGGTCACCAGCACCATGCCGCGCTGTTCTTCGCAGATATGTTCGATGATCTTGGGAAGATAAAGTTCATCCAATGCGCGAATCTTGGTGGGAATCACGCGCAGCACCACGCCCACGTTGCCACGCTGCTGAAAGACGTTGACACGGAAGCGGCCAAGACCAGCGACACCATAGGCCATATCGAGCTCGGCGGCTTCTTTGAATTTTTGTTTCTGCCGGTTTGACATCATGCTGAAGGCCATATTCAGCATGTCTTCGGCAGAGATGCGCGGCTGGTCGGTCAAGGGCACCAGTTCGCCGTCGACCCGTAGATAGGGATAGTTGCCAACCTTTAGGTGCAAGTCCGAGGCTTTACGCTCCATAGCGATGCGGAGCAAATCGTCAATATGTGGCATGGTTGGGTTCCCTACTTGTGGGATGAAAGTATCACGGAGTGTACTATTTTCGCAATAAAAGATGACATTTTTGGGTTATGATTTATATCCCTGCGGGGACCCTCAGAAAACGAGGCAAAACAACCTGCAGCGGCTCAGGAACGCTCTAATGTAGGTGCCCTCTGGCCGGGTTCTGCGGCGTATTTTTGATTCTAATTAAGTGAGAACTCTTAGGCCACTCGTCAGGAGATTCGTGTGATCTGCAAACACTGCCAACATAACAATCCGGAAACTAACCGGTTTTGCGGCATGTGCGGCCAGGCGATGGCGCGTCCGCAGGCTACCACCGGTGCCAACGCTGCGTCAGCCGTTCCGCCACAGACGGGTGCGGTGGGTTTGCGTCCAACGGCGCCCCAGGTAAATTCGATGCTTCCGTTTTCTTCCAAGCTGCAATCGGCTGGCCCGGCAAACGGCGACAAGAAAGTACAATTTCCACCGGTTGCTGTTCCACCGCAGACGTCAAATTCGGCCACGAGCGCAGGGCGAGCGCCGTCGCTTTTCGGGCAGCAGCAGCCGGCAACTCCCGATGATATGGAAACAGTGGTGCGGGTTTCGCCCCATCCGGTAGAGACCCAGCCGTTAACACGGGTGGCCACGGAAAAGAAAGTGCAAGCCTCACCGTCTCCAGCCGTCCCACAGCCTTCTGCCATCGTGGATGACAAAAGAGCAGCCGACCAACGAGGGCCATTTCAACGAACTCCGCTTGGACCGCAATCTTCGGTCCTCGGCGCCGGCGATATGAATGGCGCAAGCGCAAAAAAGACGCAGCCCCTGCCTTCTTCGTTTGCAGGGCAGATGCCATCGCCGCCGAATGCTGAGCGCAGAGTGCAAAGCCCGCCAAATCCTCCGGCAGTGCAACGGCAATCACCGGCTCCGGCAGCGGCAGGAAAGACATCAGCCGGATTCGAGAGGTTGGGGACGCCTGAAAGCGCGGCCCCGAAATTGGCGCCTCAAAATGCAGCGCCCAAATTAATGACGGGGACACAACCTGTGCCGGTACCTACACAGCGACGGCCGGCGGCTCAGGGCGCATCCCCGAAGAGAGTGCAACCCAGCGCGCCTATACGCGTGAGTGGACCATCATTCCTTGGCTTGAGTGATGACCCTTCTGAGGAGCCGGGCAGAGACTACGATGATCTCTATAAGACCAATTGGGGCGGCCGCCTCTTGGTTGTTTTTGTCGTTTTAGCCATAGCCGGGGGGCTGGTGTATATGCAATGGCGTTCCAGCCATCCATTGCAAGCCTCGCCTTTCGATCACACAACACCAGCGACCAGTGCGCCGCCGGCCAGCACGGCGGCCAATCCGCCGGGCTCTGCGGAGCAGCAGCCTGCAACCGAGGCGAAGAACGCTGAAGCAAAGAGCAACGAAGCCGAAACAAAGAGCAATGGTGAGGCGACAGGAAACACTTCTGCGAACGCTGATCCGTCGCCTAAAAACTCGGTTGCGCCTGCCCAGCAGAAAATAGATGTTGGACCAGCAGCAGCCCCGGCCGGCGCTCAAACGCCTAACCCGGCGCCCGCCTCGCAACCGCCTGTCTCTGAGGCCCCTGTCTCTCAACCCAAGGCGGCTTTCAAAAACACAGCCCACACCGGTACGATCACCGAAGGACACGAAGTCGTAAGCAGCAAATCTGAAGGGGACCAGGAACAGCCGGTACGGCTGGCAGAAAACTACATTCAGGGACGCGGCGTGCCACGCAATTGCGATCAAGCACTCGGCATCCTGCGTACCGCTTCCAACCAGGGCAATGCGCGCGCGGAGATCAAACTAGGCGCATTGTATGCCACCGGCAACTGTGTGGCCATGGACCGGGTTGAGGCTTACCACTATTTCTCACGCGCCATGAGGTCCCAGCCCAATAACGCGTGGCTTGATCAAAGCCGTTCAATGCTGTGGAGCAACATGGACGCGGGCGAACGCAAGCAGGCTATGGAAGTGGAGAAGTAAGAAGTACGAAGTATGATTTACGATTTTCGATTGAGCTCTTGTCCGCCGCTGCACCTGGTAGCTCAAAGCTGAAAACCGAAATCTTACTTCGCAAATCATAAATCGCACTTCGTACTTCCTCCGCTCTCTGAGGACTGAGTACCGAGTACTGCCTTTTAGTACTATCTTTTGTCATCCCAGCATCCCATCCATACAATGAAAGCATGGCCGGTACAAAGCAAGAGCAGGACACTCGTCCTCATGTTCTGATTTTGGGAGCAGGGTTCGGCGGATTGTATGCGGCGCGCCACCTGGGCAAGCTGCCGGTGCGCGTGACCCTGGTGGACCGCAAGAACCATCACACTTTTCAGCCGCTGTTGTACCAGGTGGCGACCGCGGGGCTTTCTCCCGGCGAAATCGCTTCCCCGATCAGGCGCATTCTGCGCAAGTACAAGAACATAAGAATATTCATGGCAGAAGCGGTGGGGTTCGACCTTGAGAACAAGACCGTCAAGATGGAAAACGTAAGCGTTCCTTACGACTATCTCATTGTAGCCACCGGGGCCACTCACTCTTACTTCGGACATCCCGAGTGGGAGCACTTTGCGCCCGGGCTGAAGACGGTGGAAGATGCCATTGAAATACGCCGCCGCCTCCTGATGGCGTTTGAACGGGCGGAGCGGCAGGCGGCGGTCTTTGGCAAGCACGATCCGCTGAATTTTATCGTCGTAGGGGCCGGCCCCACCGGAGTGGAACTGGCGGGCGCGATTGCCGAGATTTCACGCCATGTCATGGT
>DASREY010000141.1:0-3362 GCA_035651775.1 Terriglobales bacterium | reverse complement strand
ATGATCGCTGTTGGGGGAAGTTTTGTAGCTACGGCCGGCTTTTTGGCCATTGGTTTCTTGGTCGCCGGCGCCGAAGTTTGGGCCACAAGTGGCAGGGAGGAAAAAGCCAATAAAATTATAAACAGTTTGCGCATGGTTGCTCCTGGCATGGACTAGCGTCAGAACAGAAATAGCATTGTACGACAGCGGAAAGCCCTTACCACAGAGGGCGCAGAGTCTTACAGTGAAAAACTCACACAGGTGGCCCCGCTTAATTCGAGCCGCTCTCGATAACCGCGTCAATTGCCAGCTGAATGCAGGTCTCGAGTGGCTGGTCCGTATCGATCACAGTCTTCTGGAATGTGATCTCCTCGAAGCGTGCCTTCACCGTCAGGTATAAGTCGAAATTACGGTTGGCGGCAACATGAGCAGGATCATTGTTCAGCCGCTTCCTGGCTGCGTTTTCTGTGCAGGTGCACTCCAGAATCCTCCACGGTTGGCCGACGGCCTCCGCAAAGCCGGTGGCACGTTTCAATTGGTAAGTTTGCGAAAAAGTGCGGCCATCCAGGAAAATGAGCCGGGCAGCGTCTTTGCGAAATAAAAATCCCGCCACCTTGAGCATTACCGCCATGCAAAAATCGTCTTGTTCGGTCGAATACTCGATGTCCGCTGGCGAGAAAAGCGCCGCTCTAACCTGGTCTTTGTCAATCACTGTGCCGCCAAGCTTCGCAGCCAGCGCCTGACTTAATGTACTTTTCCCGGTGCCGGGCAGGCCAGCCATCAGAATCAGCATGCGATGAGGATAACTTAGAGAGTCAGGCGAAATGAAAAAAGCCCTGCAGCGCTCGGGTGAGCTCCGCAGGGCAGGATGTTGAAAATTATTGCTGAGAACCGAATTCCGGCAGGCCAATCGACGTGATTTCAGAGAGGGTTTTGTTCACGTCTTCCTGCTGCGCAAACATATGGTTCGCACGCCAGTCATCGTACGCGCCTGCAACCATGATGTGGAAGCACCACTGCCGCCGCTCTTCTTCGGGCTCGACCAATCCCATTTCTTTCAGCGGACGCAGATAATTTTCCATCCACTTTACTTGCGCCTTGGTCATGCCGCGGCGTTGCAGATCAACTGTGAGTCCGGCAAGATGCGATGAAGCCGTCTCGCCTTTTTCCGGAGCCGCGTTGCGATTGTGGCGCCGCAGCTTTTTTTGCACCAGCACAGTACGCACCGCCGAATTGACTTGAATCTGCTGATGAAATTCCTTGTAGTACGCTTCGCTCACGTCGTTCACAAAGTCCAGGGTCCAGGTGCGGCAATAGCGCCGGTTGGGATCGAGTGAGGGTTGAATGCGAAGCGCCTCGCCGGGAACGATCGGAACCAGGTCACCGCTGGCCTTCAGCTTTTCCAGCTGCCTATCGTCATAAATGCGCGGAAGGTTTAGCCGGTCGATCTCTTCATTCTGTAAGAGCAAAGATTCGTGCGACGGCTTGAATACCGGATTCCACGGGATGCGACGAATGCGGTGCATGCGATGGTACCGCGGCGAAACCATGGGCCGCACGGCAAATGCCTGGCAGCTCATGACCAGAGTGACGAAAAATGTGACGGCGTGTTTCTGAATTTTCATCGGCGAACTTTGCAGAAGACGCTCAAGGTGTTCAATCCAGGGCTTCATTCTATGACAGTTCCTGAAAAAGCCAAGCTCAAAAGTTTAAACTTTGGCATTACCTTGGGCTCACCACTTGTAACTCCTGCTGGTTACCCCCCAGTTACTGAAAATGTCGGACGCCATATAGATTGCAGCTGTGGTGCCGTTCAGAGTAGCCGAGCTCCAAATACGGCGCGGGGCCGCATCTTCTTTGAATTCAGCGGCCTTTCCAGAAGAGCCGGCGAAGTGTCCGCCTGGCGCGGGTTTCAAAGGATCGAAAGCACCGAAAAGTGGCAAACTTTTTCGGTCACGTTACGAAAAGTGTCACTGGTAACCAATTATGGCTATACGCGGCTTGATGGGGGAAAAAAGCTTTTAACCGCAAAGGACGCCGAGAACGACCAGAGATCGCCGAGTAAGGGCATTCAAAAAAGAAGCGCTGCCGCAACGGAATGCAGGATCCCAAGCTCATAGGAACTAGAGATACCTCGCGGAAGGTTTTCTCTGCGAGCTCTGGGGGTTCTCTGCGATCTCGGCGGTTAAAGGCTTTTATCAGCGCCGGAACAAATCGCCGATCGCCTGCTTCATCACCGAGCCGCCAACTTCGGAGATTGAACGCGTCAGAGGAATATCCTTCGGGCAGGCTTCGACGCAGTTCTGCGCATAACCGCACTCCTGGATTCCGCCATCTCCCATCAGGGCCGCAAGCCGGTCGCGCTTGAGCGCAGCTCCGGTTGGATGGGTGTTGAATAACCGCACCTGCGAAATGGTCGCTGCGCCCACAAACCCGGTGTGCTCGTTGAATTGCGGGCAGACCTCCATACAGCAGCAGCACGAAATACACCGCGAAAGCGGGTAGGCATGCTCCTGCTCCTGCATCGTTACGCGCGGGCCGGGGCCGAGATCATAGGTTCCATCCACTGGCACCCACGCCTTCACCCGCTTCAGATTTTCAAAGAGCACGCTGCGGTCAACCGCCAGGTCGCGCACTACCGGAAATTTCGAGAGCGGTTCGAGCTTGATCGGTTTTTCAAGGTTGTCCACCAGCGCCGAGCACGCCATGCGCGCTTTGCCGTTGATCAACATGGCGCATGATCCGCAGACTTCTTCCAGGCAGTTCGAATCGTAGGTGATCGGGGTAGTCGCTTTACCGTCGCGCGTGACTGGATTGCGCGCGATCTCCATCATCGACGAGATCACGTTCATTCCCGAATGCCAGCCAAGTTCAAATTCTTCCCAGCGCGGGGCGGCGTCAGGAGAATCCTGGCGGCGGATTTTAAACTGCACAGTTTTTTCGGCCATGGCTTCTTTAAACATTTTACGTGATCTCGTTACAAACGGCGGTCGCTGGTCACCAAACCTGCAAATTTGGGAATTCTGCTGCTCGGTGTATATGCTGTCGATCAGTGGCTCGAACTATGGTGCGCACGGCTGCTCGACCTGTTACGCGCGAAGGCACGCTCGGATCCCGGCAGGAGATTCTGCGCGCGGCTGCCCGCCTATTCCAGCAGCAAGGCTATGATGCGACCTCGATGAACGACGTCGCCGCGGCACTCAAACTCAGCAAGGGCGGCCTGTATCACCACTTCCAGAGCAAGGAAGAGATCCTGTTCAACCTGATGAACCACGCCATGGACATCACGGAAGAGCGGGTGCTCAAACCGGCGAAGGCAGTGCCGGATCCAGTGGAGCGCCTGCGCACGCTCATCAGGTTGCATATTGGCGTGGTGTTGAGTG
>DASREY010000140.1:0-13467 GCA_035651775.1 Terriglobales bacterium | reverse complement strand
ACTGGGACGCGCTGTTATTGGCGGCCTGCTGTTCGCAACCGTGGCCACGTTGTTCTTCGTTCCTTCCGTCTTTGCCATCATCCACTCCAGAAGGCAAGCCCGGCAGGCAGGCGGCAACTAATGAGAGAATCAATGAAGATGACGGAACCGGAAACAAGCACGGTGCAGCCTCACCAGGAACGCCATCGCAGACCGCCGGAAATCGAGCACTGTCCCGATCTGCCGCCCGCCTCTACGCGGCAGGCGAAGCTGATTGTGGTGGTGGTCTTGTCAGTGCTTTTGTTTGCCGGTGCAATCGCAATGGTTGATCGTGTTCTGGAAAGACAGGCCTTAGCCAAAGAAACTGAGAAGAATTCGGTGCCTTCGGTCGTCGCGGTGCATCCTGTTGCTGAGCCTCCTGAAGAACAGCTTTTGTTGCCCGGTACGCTGCAAGCCTATGAGGAATCGCCTATCTATGCGCGCACCAGCGGTTATGTGCGCCGCTGGTTCAAAGATATTGGCAGCAGGGTAAAGCAAGGTGAGCTGCTGGCGCAGATCGATACCCCGGAACTGGATCAGGAATTGTCACAAGCGCGCGCCGCGCGGCAGCAGGTGCAGGCCCAGCTCCAGTTAGCGCAGATCTCTTCGCAACGCTGGGAGAATTTGCGCAAGAGTGATTCCGTCTCCCAGCAGGAAGCCGACCAGCAGACCAGCGGATATCAGCAAAGCCAGGCAAACCTGGCCGCCGCTGATGCCAACGTCCGCCGGCTCGAGCAGCTCGAATCATTCAAGAACGTTTATGCTCCCTTTTCCGGCGTGGTCACCCGGCGCAACGTAGATCCGGGTGTGCTCATCAACGCAGGCGCGGGCGGCCGCGAGATGTTCGACGTGGCCAAGGTTGATACTCTGCGCGTGTATGTGGATGTGCCGCAAACTTATTCGCTGGCGGTCAAAACCGGGACCAAAGCCACAATCACATTGCAGGAAATACCCGGAGAGAAGTTTGCTGGCCAGGTAACCCGCACCGCCAACGCGATTGATCCGGTCACGCGTACATTGCGCACCGAGGTTGATGTCCCCAACGCACAGGGGCAACTGCTGCCGGGTTCGTTCGGGCAAGTCCATTTCGATGTTGCCAGCTACACTCCCGAGGCGCGTAAAGTTACCGTTCCGGTAAACGCCATGCTCTTCCGGGCTGAGGGTCCGAGGGTTGCCGTGGTTGGTAACGATAACAAGGTGCAGCTGCGGCCTATCACCATAGGCCGCGACTATGGCTCTGCGCTTGAAGTCGTCAGTGGCTTGAGCGCCGAAGATCGTGTCATTATTAATCCTTCCGATTCGCTCGAAGATGGCCAGCAGGTGAACGTCGCCGCATCCAACCCCGGAGAGCTCAAGAAATGAAGCGCCGGCCACTGGCAACCATCACCATGCCGATAGTGTTGTTCTGCGCATGGCTGGCCGGCTGCGCCGTCGGGCCGCGATATCAGCGTCCCACAGCGCCAACGCCTGTTGCCTGGAAGACTGCTCCGCCCTGGCAACCTGCTAATCCTAAAGATTCCATTCCAAAAGGCGCGTGGTGGCAGATTTTCAAAGACAATCAACTCGACACTTATGAACAGCAACTGCTGAAGGCAAATCAGTCGCTCGCAGCCGCGCAGCAGCGGCTCGAGCAGGCGCGGTCGCTGGCAAGAGTTGCGTCAGCCGGATATTTTCCGCAGCTCAATGCTGACCCGCTTGCTTCCAGGCAGCGACTCTCCGGCAATCGCCCGGCGATCAGCACGGTGGCGCCTTCAAATCCGGTTACGCAAAACAACTTTGAAATTCCATTTTCCCTGAACTACGAGCTCGACCTCTTCGGTCGTGTGCGCCGCAACTTGGAAGCAGCCAATGCTTCCCTGCAATCCACCGCCGCTACTCTGCAGAACACGCAACTGGTGCTCACTGCCGAACTCGCTGCCGATTACTTCACCATCCACGAACTGGATGCGGAAATCGAGGTAGTGCAGGAAGCGATCAAATATCAGCAGAAAGGTCTGGAGCTTGTGCAGAATCGCCACAACGGCGGCATCGCATCAGGACTGGAAGTCGCACAGCAGGCGACGGTGCTCGACTCCACGGTTTCACAATTGCGCCTGCTGCAACAGCAGCGCGATCAATTTGAACACGCGATTGCCGTGCTGGTGGGAACCCCGGCTTCTGATTTCAGCGTGCCCCCGGTTCCATTGCGTGTAACCCCGCCACCAGTTCCGCTTGGGGTCCCCTCCGATGTCCTGGAGCGCAGGCCCGATGTTGCCGCGGCCGAACGCACTATGGCGCGGGAGAATGCCTTGGTGGGAGTAGCGACTGCGGCGTTCTATCCTAATATCAGTCTTACAGGAAGCGGTGGATTACAAAGCCGCGATATCACTTCGCTGGTTTCTGCGCCCAGCGCATTCTGGGCAGTGGGCAGCGATCTGTTGCAGCCGGTCTTGAATGGTGGACGCAACCGGGCAAATCTTACCGCTGCAAAATCTTCTTATAACGCATCCGTCGCCGATTATCGGCAGTCGGTGCTCGTGGCCTTTCAGCAGGTGGAAGATGGCTTATCAGGATTGAATGCCCTGTCGCAAGCATCGACAGCCCAGAATGCCGCGGTCGAAGACGCCCGCCGCGCTCTCGACCTTGCCAATAATCGTTACGTGGGCGGCGTAACCACGTACTTGGACGTCATTACAGCGCAAACCACTCTGCTCTCCAATGAGCGGCTGGCCACCCAACTGCTGGGCCAGCAGATGGTTACTTCGGTGTTCCTGGTCAAAGCGCTCGGCGGCGGGTGGGACGCATCCCAGATCCAGAACGAACAGGTACATCCTTCCGCAGTGCAAGCCTTGCAACCGTAATAAATCTCCCCCATGCCCTTTGTATATTCCTTTGTGCCCTCTGTGGTGATTCTTTTTGCAAGGTGATATCAAAATACTGATTGTCCGTTGACCGGGGTCACCACCACAACCTGAAACTCGAAACTTGAAACTGTTTTCAAAAACCGCCTGATACACTTGAAAGTTCCGCCATATATTTAAGGAGGAAACCACGTGCGAGTGGGGATCATTGGGACGGGAGCTATCTCCCGGAAGCACGCTCAGGCTTACAAGAATATCGGCTATGAAGTAACGGTCTGCAATAACACCAACGCGGCGAAAGGAAAGCAGTTCGCAAACGAGATCGGCGCCGAGTTCGTGGCAACGTATGAAGAAGTATGCCGCCATCCGCACGTGGATTACGTGGATGTGTGTACGTTCCCCGATTTCCGCTTGCAGCCGCTGGAAATCTGCGCCCTGACCAGGAAGCATGTGCTGGTACAAAAACCTATCGCAACCAATCTTGACACCGCCCGCAAGATGATCGAAATTGCCCGCAAAGCGGACATTCAGCTCGGCGTGGTGAGCCAGCATCGCTTCGACGATTCCAGCCTGTTCCTGAAAAAAGCCATTGCTGATGGGCGGCTGGGGAAAATCCTGCAGGCGGATGCTTATGTGAAATGGTATCGGTCGGCGGAATACTACAGCCGTCCCATCAAGGGCAGTTGGGCAACGGAAGGCGGAGGCGCGTTGATCAACCAGGCAATCCATCAGGTGGATTTGCTGTTATTTCTGATCGGCACCGTTAACGAAGTCTTTGCATACTGGCAGTTGGGTGCGCTGCACAAGATCGAATCAGAAGACGTGGTCAATGCGCTGCTCCACTATTCCTCGGGCGCGACCGGAGTAATTCAGGCATCGACCGCGCTCTGGCCCGGCTACGCTGAGAGACTGGAATTTCACGGAACCAAGGGTGCCGCGATCGTTACCGGCGACAAACTCACCACCTGGAATGTGCAGGATGACCACGGCGATCCTGCTCCTGTTACGAGCCAGGGTGCTTCCGGAGCTTCTGATCCCATGGCGATTTCCCTGGCGCCCTTCGAACGCCAGTTGCGCGATTTCGGCGACGCCTGCAAGGCCGGCCAAGCTCCTTCAATTTCCGGCGTCGATGGATACCGTGCCTTGCAGATTGTCACTGGCATCTATCAATCATGCCGCGAGGGCCGTAAGGTTGCAATCACCTCTGAGGCCGTTTGAATCGCAAGGCGGCTTCACAGAGTCAGTATAAGAACGGGCCGGCCTCACCGGACTTATAATTAAGAAGAGTTGCTGTTTCCTCCCCCACTCGGCTCGGATTTTGCATCCATAAATTTAGCTTGCCAAATCTGTAGAGTCGTTGGGCACGGTTGTAAAGGAAAATCTGAATGAGCACAATGAAACAAGTTAGTTCTCCGGTCTCGCTTACCACCAATAAACATCTGCTCAAATGGGTAGAGAAGACGGCGGAGATGACCAAGCCGTCCGCAATCCATTGGGTAGACGGTTCGCAGGAGGAGTACGACTGGCTCTGCAACCAGATGGTTGAAGGCGGGACTCTCATCAAGTTGAATCAGAAATTGTGGCCCGGCTGCTACTATGCGCGGTCGCATCCGAGCGATGTTGCCCGCGTGGAGGACCGCACATTTATCTGCTCGCTGGCAAAAGACAATGCCGGCCCCACCAACAACTGGGAAAAACCATTCGTAATGCGCAGAAAGTTAAGAGCGCTGTTCGACGGCTCCATGCGCGGACGCACCATGTACGTGCTGCCATTCTGCATGGGCCCTCTCGACTCGCCGGTGGCGCAAATCGGAGTGCAGCTCACCGACTCGCCTTACGTCGTGGCCAGCATGCGCATCATGGCCCGCATTGGCCTGCCGGTGTTCCGTGAAATTGATAAAGACGAGAAGCGTGTGGTGGCCTGCCTGCACAGCGTGGGAGCGCCGCTTGCCCCCGGGCAGGAAGATATTCCCTGGCCCTGCAACCAGGAAAAATACATTGTGCATTTTCCGGAGACTCGCGAGATCTGGTCCTATGGTTCCGGTTATGGCGGGAACGCGCTTCTGGGAAAAAAATGCCTCGGCCTGCGCATTGCTTCCAACATAGCGCATGACGAAGGCTGGATGGCCGAGCACATGACCATTGTCGGCGTCGAAGACCCAAAGGGCGAGAAGACCTACGTTGCCGCGGCCTTCCCCAGTTCATGCGGAAAGACAAATTTCGCCATGATGATTCCACCCAAAGGCTTTGAGGGCTGGAAGATTTGGACTGTAGGCGATGACATTGCCTGGATTCGTCCTGACGAGCACGGACAATTACGCGCAATTAATCCCGAGACCGGATTTTTTGGCGTCGCTCCCGGCACCTCGGTCAAGACTAATCCCAATGCCATGGCCACGCTTGCAACCAACACCATTTTTACGAATGTGGCCCTCACCCCTGAGGGCGGAGTGTGGTGGGAAGGCATGACCAACGAGCCTCCAGCAGAGTGTCTTGATTGGCAGGGCAAGAGATGGACTCCGCAAATTGCAAAAGAAACCGGCGCGAAAGCTGCGCATCCCAATGCTCGTTTTACTGCGCCGGCTGCACAGTGTCCGACAATTGATGCGGCCTGGCAAGCTCCGGAAGGAGTGCCCATCAGCGCCATCATCTTCGGAGGCCGCCGCGCTGCTACCATTCCACTGATTTACCAGGCGTTCAATTGGAGCGCGGGGGTCTACATGGGCGCCACCATGGGCTCGGAGACGACCGCGGCTGCCGGCGGAACTCTGAACAAGGTGCGCCGCGACCCCATGGCCATGCTGCCATTTTGCGGCTATCACATGGGCGACTACTTTCGCCACTGGATCAAAATGCAGCGCTCGCTGACCGTCACGCCGCGCATTTTTCACGTTAATTGGTTCAGAAGAGATGCGGAGGGCAACTTCCTATGGCCTGGGTACGGCGAAAACATGCGAGTGCTCAAGTGGATTGTCGATCGTGTTCGCGGCCGCTCGCAGGCGCAAGAAACACGCATCGGCTGGACGCCGCACTACAAGGATATTGATTGGAAGGGGCTTACCTTTCCAGAAGAAAAATTCAAGGAACTGCAAGCCGTCGACAAGGCAGCCTGGCGCGCCGAGGTCATGGCCCATGAAGAGCTCTTCATCGAGTTGCACTCGCATCTGCCGCCCGAGATGATCTACGAGCGTGAATTGCTGATCTGCCGTCTTTAGATCTTTGCGGAAGAATTAGCCATCGGCCTTTAGTGAATCGAGGTTGGATTCTCGTTCTCGATCTCGGCCTTGACGCTCAGAAATTCTTCGCTCCATGGCTTGCCCAAGCACTCGGGACACTCATCAATCGTGTTCCCCACAGTGAAACAGTGGTAGCGGGGCCGCGGGCACGGGTCAACGGACATGCTTCAGCGCTGCGATGTTCCTGGTAAAGCATGTGTTCGCAAGTAATGCACATTGCGACCTCCCATTGCGGACAGAAACTTTACCATAGATGAACTCAGGCGACATTGTGCTATGATCAAAGCACGTCAAATTGAATTGGTTGTGAGCAGTTTTTGTCTGATCAGCGGCCCCTGCCCTGCAGTGTCTTCCGGCTCATTTCAACGTAAACCGAATTAAGCGGCGGAAACAGGTCGAAAATCAGCCCGCAAACAAAGGCGCCTGCTGGTTCTGATGGTCAACGAGGGCGCGAGCACTATGGGATCCGGGGGTAGGTATTAAAAAATTCATTCATACAGAAAAAGACAAGAACCATCTCGAGGACGACGAGATGAATGGCCTGATTTCACATGACCCCCATTCTTCTGAAGACCTGGATGATCTCTTCGCCACCATAGGAAATCAGGGCATTGACGTGCTCGAGCGCAGGCCGCTTCTGCCGTCTGTGGCCCACGGCGCAGAGTTTGAGAGAGATGGCGAGAGTAGCGAGGAAATCGAGCTTGACCTGACGGCCGGAGCTCCCGAAAAAACCGACGATCCGATACGCATTTACTTGCGGCAGATGGGCATGGTGGATCTGCTCACGCGTGAAGGGGAGGTCGAACTTGCCAAGCGCATCGAGCGTGGGCAGCGGCGTGCGCTCAAGGCGCTGTCACGCTCGCCGATTGTGATCCGTCATATTCTTGCCATCGGCGAGAATCTAAAGCGTGGCGCAGGTTGCATCAAAGACATTGTCGTATTCGACGAAGAAGATATCACCGAAGAAGTTTTGCAGCGCCGCGCCAAAGACCTCACCCGTCACATTGACGAGATGCAGAAGCACTATCAAAAAGCGAATCAGTTGGCGCAACGGTTGCTTACCATCCCGGGAGGAAAGAAAGCACCTGAGTACCGCCGCTGCCGGTATCGCATGGGCCGTGAAATCGTTTGTACCTCGCGCCTCATCTGCAACATAGGGTTTACCAAATCTGAACTCAAGCGCCTGACCGATCGGGTAACAACAACCGTGGACGTTATGCGATCGCTCGAACGCGAGCTCAGTAACCTGGCAAAGAAAATGGCCGCCACCCGCAGCGAAGAACTCCAAAAAGAATACCGTAAGACGGAACGGCAGCACCGTCATGACCTGGAAAGATTGGAAAGCGATGCCGGAGTTAATTTTCAGGACCTGCAGCACACAAGGCGCAAGATCGTCCAGGCGACGATAGACGCAGACCAGGCTAAGCATGAGCTCATTGAAGCTAACTTACGCTTGGTTGTTTCCATCGCCAAGAAATACATGAACCGGGGGCTTCATCTCCTCGACCTGATCCAGGAAGGCAATCTGGGAGTCATGAAGGCGGTTGATAAGTTTGAATATCGCCGCGGTTATAAATTTTCGACATATGCCACTTGGTGGATTCGCCAGTCAATCTCTCGCGCCATTGCCGACCAGGCTCGCACCATACGCCTGCCGGTGCACATGTACGAGGTGGTGAACAAGGTGAACCGCATCTCCCGGAAATTGGTCCAGGAACTGGGCCACGAACCGACTACAGAGGAGATTGCCAGGCACATGGACATCCCCGCTGCTAAAGTGCGCAAGGCGCAGAAGATCGCCCAGTTGCCGATCTCGCTGGAAACGCCGGTCGGCGAGGATGGGAATTCACATCTCGGCGACCTCATTGAAAATCAGAACGAAGTCTCACCCGCAGAGGCCATCATCAAAGTAGATATGCGGGAGCAGACGGCTCACGTGTTGCATACCCTGAGCGTCCGGGAAGAGAAGGTGGTCAGTATGCGCTTCGGCCTGGAGGATGGTTCTGAGCACACGCTGGAAGAGATTGGCAAGGTATTCGCCCTCACCCGTGAGCGTATTCGTCAAATCGAAGCCAAGGCCTTGCGCAAACTGCGCAAGCCAGCGCATTCTCGCAGGCTCAGAGCATTTCTTGACGACAGCCGTAAATAACGCCAGACTTTAATTCCAGATCGGCCAGCGTATTTGTTTACGGAACTGAGGTTTCATGGTGTACTATGAGGTTTAGTATCTTCAGTTGTCCTCGACTCGGATAGACACGTTATCCCCATTTGTCCTGCCTATTTCTGCTGAGAACAGCCAAATATCGAAGCACCACAACAGGAGTCGCAAAGTGAAGAAAATTTACGTTGGCAATTTCTCTTTCAAGATGACAGACCCGGAACTTCGGGCGCTGTTTGAGCCCTTTGGCAGCATCGAGAGCGCAACTATCGCCACCGATCGCGATACCGGACGATCACGGGGTTTTGGCTTTGTTTCAATGCCCAATGACGAAGAAGCTGAAAAAGCGATGGCAGCTTTAAATGGCAAGGACTCGGACGGACGGGCGCTTACCGTCAACGAGGCGAAACCACAAGTCCAGCGGAGCGGGCCTCGCGACGGTGGACGAAGAGGCGATCGCAGCTCCCATCAGCGTCGAGAGCCGCGGTGGTAAAGCCGAGCGGCGTTGCAATACGTTTGCGGGCACTAGCAGAACGTGCCTCCGACACTAATCCGCCGGAGACGGTTGTCTGCGGCAATTGCGGCCAACGCTTTGCCATCCGCAATGATCCAGGTCTTCAGAGTGTGGAGCTAGCCAGAAAACAAGCGTCCTGGGTGGCAGATCAACTTGTTTGGGATCACATTCAGGAGCGGAAGCACCACGGCACGATTAAGCTGCCGAACCTGTAAAAGTCCTGTAACTTAAAGCAACACCCTCCGATACTGAACAGCAAAGCGCATCGACTCATCGAAGCGCAGGTAATGATCGCTGTGTACAACAGAAAACACAACTGTTTGACTATTTGGGATGGACAGGCAGCAGTGGGACGACTGCTTTATGGTGGGCGTATCGAGGGGATTGTCAGGGCGGAAAAATCAGGCTTACCAGAGACGTTCGTCTCGTGCCTCTTGGCAAACCGGCGCGATCAGGATCGCCGGATCAATAATCTTCTTCAACTTCTTTCCTCATCTTGGCCGGCGAAGCTGTCGGCAAACTGACGAGGGCGCGCGCGCCGGCTCCGTCTTCGCGGTTCACGACTTGAATCTCGCCCCCGTGCGCGCGCGCGATCTGCTGAGCCAGGGCCAGGCCCACACCGCTGCCGGTCGGCTTGGTGGTATAGAAGGGGACAAAGAGATTATCGGCGTTGGCGATGCCCAGGCCGCGATCTTCGATAGCCACCCAAGCCGCGCCACCGGTAAGCCGCCAGCTTGCACGCACGGGATGAGAGCCGTTTTCGAGCGATGAATCGACGGCATTGGCCAGCAGGTTGATGAACATCTGCTCCAGTTGATCGGGATCGGCATCGAGAACGACCGGAGGGCCGGGAGCGAGTTCGACCGGAAGGCGGCGTTCAAGTAGCGTGACACGCTCCAGGAGCGGCCCAAGTTCCACCGGACACAGCCGTGGCGGAGGCAACTGAGCCAAACGCCGATAAGACTGCACAAAGCGATGCAAGGCCTCGGCACGGCTTTCGATAACGCCCAGCCCACGGCGCAGGTCACGTGCGAGGTCCCCGTCTTGTTTTTCGTCCACGCGGGCCAACAGGCTGCCGGCAATAGACTTAATGGGAGCGAGCGAGTTCGAGAGCTCGTGACCGAGAACGCGGATGAGGCGCTTCCAGGCCGTCTGTTCCTCCTCCTGCAAGGGCAGGCTAACGTCGGCGAGAAGCAGTAGCGTGTGCGGCGCACCCTCTTGACGGAAGGCGACCTTGCGCAACAGCCAGCGCGTGGGAGTGGCGGCGGAGCCTTTGCCAGCAGCAAAAGTGCGGATGCTCTGATCGGGTGCGGCCAGCAACTCTTCCATGCTCAGTTCGCGGGCGGGGCGGCCAATACAGCGGGCCTGAGGCAGTCCCAGCAACCGGGCGCCGGCCTCGTTAACCAGCCGCAAATGATCATTACGGTCGAAGGCGAAAAGCGGGGTATGCATGACTTCGAGGATGCGCGCCAACAGGGCCGTTGCCTCCAGCGAACTTACACGCTGCTTCTCCAATAAGCCGGCAAGAATATTGATCTCCGCAGCCAGGGCGCCAAGCGCATCCTGAGAACCGGCTCCGCGCGCGCGGAAGGAGTAATCGCCCTCTCGGAGGGATGCGACCACATTGGCGAGGGTTTGAAGCGGACGGACGATGCCGTCGATCAGAGCGGCGGCAACCAGCACAAGATAAAGCAGAAGACAGCCGCCGAGCAGCAATGCAGGGGCAAGAGAGAATCGCTCGCGAACGAGAAGAATGCCGCCTAGAGCAAGGGCGGGCAATGAAAGCAGCAGACATTGCAGCCACACACGGCGGATTGCCGAGCCACGGGGGTGCGCACTGTTTTCATAGCCCATATTTTTCGATGCGGCGATAAAGGGCCGCTCGGCTGAGACCGAGTGAATCGGCGGCTTGAGAGATGTTGCCGTTAAAGCGGCGCAGCACCTTGCCAATGAGATGAGTCTCGACCTCATCGATGCTCATATTATCGAAGGATGGAGCTGCCGAGCGCGCGGATGCAATGGCCAGATTGGAGGGCTCAATTTCTTCGCCGCGGCAGAGCAACACAGCCCGCTCGACGGCGTGCTCCAGCTCGCGCACATTACCTGGCCAGCCGTATTGCATCATTTGCTGCATGGCGTCGGGAGAGAAGCCGCTGACCTGCTTGCGATAGCGGACGCGGTTGCGGTTGAGAAAGTGCTGAGCCAGAGGGGCAATGTCTTCGCGCCGGTCGCGCAGCGGTGGAAGATGAATTTCGATCGTGTTGATGCGAAAGAACAGGTCCTCGCGGAAGCTGCCGGCCTTAGCCTCGGCGCGCAGGTCGGCATTGGTAGCCGAAAGGACGCGTGCATCCACACGCCGAGTCTGCGAAGAACCAACCCGCTCCAGCTCGCCGGTCTCGAGCACGCGCAGCAGCTTGGCCTGCTGGCGCAGAGGGACGTTGGCGATCTCGTCGAGAAAAAGGGTGCCGCCATTGGCCAACTCGAAACGGCCAATGCGATCGGCGTGCGCATCGGTAAACGCGCCCTTGACGTGGCCGAAGATTTCGCTCTCGAAGGTTCCCTCCGGCAGTCCACCGGCGTTGACGGCTACCAGGGCCATACGCGCGCGCGGCGAGGCGGCGTGCAGAAGCCGAGCCACAATCTCTTTGCCGGTGCCGTGCTCACCGGTAATCAGAACATTAGCGTCTGATGGACCCACTTGCGTAATGAGTTCGAGAACCGGCTGCATGGAGGGCGCAGTGGCGATGAACTCCGGCATGCCATCGGCACGCAACAAGCAATTTTCCAGTTCAAGCTCGCGAGCACGGCGCAGTGCCTGACGCAGTTCGGCGTGAACGCGGATGAGCGAGAGAAGCCGCTCGTTTTCCCAGGGCTTCTGGACGAAGTCGCGGGCGCCGCGCTTGATGGATTCTACGGCGAGATCGATATTGCCCCAGGCAGTCATCACGATTACCGGCAGATGAGAGTCAAACTCCCGGATGCGCGAGAGCAGATCGAGCCCCTCATGGCCAGAGGTTGTATCGCGCGTGTAATTCAAATCGATGAGAAGCACATCGTAGTCGGCCTGGCCTATTGCTTCCAGCAACAACTGGGGCGAGCGAACACAATGTACAACGATGCCCTGCGGGGCCAGCAGCAACTCGACGGCCTCAAGAATGTGAGACTGATCGTCGGCGACAAGAACCCGGATTTTTTCCCGACTGCTGTTGATACCTTGCCTCCACTGTGCCGGATTTTGCGCCGGCGATTGAGATGCCAGACTCTTCGAGCACGCTGCCGAGGGCGCGCCGCACGCCCAAGCGCGCCTTTTTATAGGCGGACTTGGCCGGGGCCAGATCGTACCTGGCGGAAAGCTCTTCTGATTCGATTCCGCGTTGAGCTTCCGCTCATTCTGCATGATATCCAATGTCTTCGCGAGGTCGCTAGCCTTTTGCGTTACGAAACTTTAATGCAGTGCGATTATCGGGATTTTTAGAACCCGGTTGGGATAGAAGCCATTCCGTACAGGTTGGTCATTTCTTTGCGGTTAAGCATGCGCAAGGCGGGGACAAGCCCCACCAGGGCGGCGGTAATCAGCGTAAGCGCGGTGAAGCAGGCCGCTACGCGCCAATCCAGATGAATGGCGCTGGTGAGTGGCAAGTGAGGGTGAATCTGATACTCGAGAATCTTGATGGCGCACTGGCCGAACAGCACGCCGAAAATGACGCTTGCGACGCTCAGCAGCAGGCTCTCGACAACCGATTGCTGCAATAATTGCCAGCGGTCCGCGCCCAGCGCCGAACGCACAGCTCGCTGGTGGGATTGCGCTATGGCCCGGGCCAGCACGAGACTGGCGACGTTCAGACTAACCAACGCCCAGATCGTAATGACGACCGCGTAAAGCAGCGGGCGAAGTAGAATCCCGTTCAGAACGGTGAAGACCGCGATATTCGCGCCCAGCCCCATCGCCAGCACCGTCACCGTTATCAGCGTGAATCCCGGCGACTTATACAATTGCCGGAAGGCGGAACGCAGATCGTAAAGCATCTCAGACCTCTACTTCTTCTTCGAGTTTCTTGAGTTCCTGCTCGCTGACCACCTTGCCGTCAAAAAGATGAACCTCGCGCTGGGCATGGCGGGCAAAGCGGGCATCGTGCGTGACCATGCAGATGGTCGAGCCCTCACGGTGCAACTCGGCCAGCAGTTGCATTACGGCCTCACCGTTCTTCGAATCCAAGTTACCCGTCGGCTCGTCGGCCAGCAGGACAGAGGGCGAGCCGGCCAAGGCGCGGGCCACGGCCACGCGCTGTTGCTGACCACCGGAGAGCTGCGCCGGATAGTGACGCATCCGATGCGCCATGTTGACACGCTCCAGCGCCTCGCGCACACGCTTCTTGCGCTCTGACGAGGGCATTCCGGCACGATAGGTGAGCGGCAGCTCGACGTTCTCCTCGACGGTAAGATCACCGATGAGATTAAAACTCTGAAAGATGAATCCAATCTCGTGGTTACGGATGCGCGAGCGTTCGCTGAAGCTCAGACTCCCTACCGGCTTGCCGTTGAGCAGATAATGACCGGTCGTGGGAGCGTCGAGCAGACCCAGAATGGAAAGCAGCGTGGACTTGCCGCAGCCTGAGGGGCCGCTCATGGCCAAATATTCGCCCCGCTCGATGGTCAGGTGAATGCCAGAGAGCGCGTGCGTCTCAACTTCATCGGTGTAGA
>DASREY010000139.1:0-21097 GCA_035651775.1 Terriglobales bacterium | reverse complement strand
CGATTTCCGTGCACTTGAAGCTTAACTACGATACCAACGCGGCCCTTACGCAGATACAGTCAAAGGTGGCCCAGGTTCGCAACGACCTGCCTCCTGAGGCCGAAGCGCCTGTCATCGACCTGCAGACGGCAGATAATCAGTTTGCGTCAATGTACCTCGGGTTCTCCTCCGCCGACCTGGACCAGAACCAGATTACCGATTATCTGACCCGCGTTGTGCAGCCCAAGCTGAGCGCCATCAGCGGCGTCCAACGCGCCGATATTCTCGGGCAACGCACCTTCGCTATGCGCGTCTGGCTTAAGCCCGAGAAAATGGCGGCCCTTGGCATTACGCCGTCGGCCGTGCATGATGCGCTCGCCAACAACAACTACCTCTCGGCGCTGGGAAAGACAAAAGGTTCGATGGTATCGGTCAACCTGGTGGCCAATACCGATCTGCGCACCCCCGAAGAATTTCGCCAGTTGGTGGTGAAGCAGGATAAAGGGACTGTGGTTCGTCTCGGCGATATTGCCGACGTCGTGCTGGGTGCTGAGACCTATGACGAGGATGTCCGTTTTAACGGAGAGTCCGCAACCTTTATGGGAATTTGGGTGCTTCCCACGGCCAACTCGCTTGATGTAATTCAAAGAGTCCGCGCCGCTATTCCGGAAATCCGGGCGCAATTGCCGGTCGGCATGAAGGTCGGCATACCTTATGATTCAACCGCCTACATTCAAGACGCGATCAAAGAGGTTTTGCATACCCTCAGCGAAACTCTCTTTATCGTGATCGTGGTCATCTTTTTGTTCCTGGGATCGTTTCGATCGGTGTTGATTCCTGTAATCGCAATTCCCGTTTCATTGATTGGCGCCGTCTTTCTGATGCTTGCAGCCGGCTTCACCATCAATCTTTTGACTTTGCTGGCAATCGTGCTCTCAGTCGGCTTGGTGGTAGATGATGCCATCGTCATGGTGGAGAACGTCGAGCGGCACCTTCACATGGGCAAGACGCCGTATCATGCAGCCATTGACGCTGCTCGTGAGCTGGTCGGTCCGATCATCGCAATGACCATTACGCTGGCCGCGGTGTATGCCCCGGTGGGCATCCAGGGAGGTTTGACCGGGGCCCTGTTCCGCGAATTCGCCTTCACCCTCGCCGGCGCCGTAATCATATCGGGAGTTGTCGCCTTGACGCTCTCGCCGATGATGGGTTCAAAACTTCTGCGTGCCGGGGATACCGACCGCGGCTTCTCGGGCTGGGTGAATCGCCGCTTCGACAGCGTGCGCAACCTCTATACGCGAACCTTGACGCACATATTGCAATACCGGCCCGTGGTTTTCGGAGTGTGGCTCATTGTCGTGCTGTTGATCGTGCCGTTCTACATGTTCTCGCAGCGCGAGCTGGCGCCGGCAGAAGACCAGGGCGTGGTCTTTGGAGTGATCCAGGCTTCCCCTAACTCCACAATCGATCAGACCAGGCTGTACACATCTGAAATCTACGACGTGTACCACAACATGCCCGAGAGCGCGAGCATCTTTCAGATCACTAATCCCACTGGCGGCTTTGGTGGCATGGTGACGAAGCCGTGGAGCGAACGCAAGAAAACCGCCCAGCAGCTTCTGATTCAGTCTGCCGGGCCGTTGTCGCAGATTGCCGGGGTCCGCGTGATTCCGCTGACCCCACCGCCGCTGCCGGGCGGTGGAAGTTTCCCGGTCGATTTCGTGATTGCATCGGCCGCAGAGCCGCAGCAGCTCGCGCAATTCGCCAACCAGCTCGTGGGCAAGGCCTTCCAGAGCGGCATATTTATCTATGCTGATTCTGACCTGAAATTCGACCAGCCGCAGACCGAGGTCGTGTTCGACCGCGACAAGCTCCGCTCGCAGGGCATCGATCTGAGCCAGGCCGGAAAAGATCTTTCAACCCTGTTCGGCGGAAACTACGTTAACCGCTTCAGTATCCAGGGCCGGAGTTACAAGGTCATTCCCCAGGTCAAGCGCGTGGAGCGCCTCACGCCTGATCAACTGTCGCAAATCTACATCAAGGGATCGAATGACAAACTTGTTCCACTGTCTACCTTCGCCAGCCTGAAGACCACCACCGAACCGCGGCAGCTCAACAAATTCCAGCAACTCAATGCGGTGCGCATTCAGGGGGTGATCCCGCCTGGGGTCCCATTAGACCAGGCATTGCGCTTCCTGGAAGACCAGGCAAAGATAATCTTGCCGCAAGGCTTCACGGTTGATTACGCGGGCGAGTCGCGCCAGCTCCGCACTGAAGGCAGCAAATTTCTTGGCGTGTTTTTGCTCTCGGCCGTCCTGATTTATCTGGTGTTGGCCGCGCAGTTCGAGAGCTTCCGCGATCCCTTCATCATTCTTGCCGGCTCGGTGCCGCTGGCCATCTCCGGCGCTCTGATGTTCTCGTTCCTGGGATTAACGACCCTGAACATCTACAGCCAGGTAGGACTGATTACCTTGGTCGGCCTGGTATCGAAAAACGGCATCCTTATTGTGGAGTTTGCTAACCATCTCCAGGAGCAAGGAAGAGAAAAGCTGGCTGCGGTCATCGAAGCGGCTTCCACTCGATTGCGTCCCATTCTCATGACCACTGCGGCCACCGTAGTCGGTCACTTTCCGTTGGTGCTTGCCAAAGGTCCTGGGGCAGGAGCTCGCAACAGCATCGGAATCATGCTGGTCAGCGGCATGATCATCGGAACAGTGTTCACCTTGTTCGTTGTGCCGTCAATCTACGTGCTCGTAGCCCGCAGACATAAAGCACTCGCTATAGAGGAAGGCGACATCGAAGCCGAGGTTCCGGGACTTGAAGAGGTCGCGTCCTGATCGAGATATTGAAGCAAGTACAACCGTAATGTTTTCAGCGTAGGGACGTAGAATACTTGCGTCCCTACAGACTGCAGACCTGAACAGTAATTCCCCACAATTCTCTGTACCTCAGTTTTCTTCGAGAGCTGATTAATAGCTCCAAATAATGAGAGTTGAAGCTTCGGAATTCCGTATCCGGGTATTCGCCTTAACTCTCCTTCCAACTTCCCCACCGGGCGCTCTCTCTCAAATTCTATGATTACTATTTAGTAAACAGTTGGCCCGCTGCTTGCAGCACTCCGAGAGTGGCCGGTTTCCATTCCTGAGGCCACTTTGCTGAAAGGGGATTTACAAAGTGAAAGCCAAGTACATTGTCGCGCTGCTCGCATTCGTCTTTATTATTCTTTTTCCAATCTTCTTAAACGCCCAGACAGAGACTGGAAGCATTAGCGGAATAGTCACTGACCCCAGTGGCGCTGTCGTGCCTGGAGCTACGATTACGATTACATCTGTAGAAAAACAGAATACCCGCTCGGTCACCTCCGGCGCCAAAGGTGAATACATTGTTACGAACCTGGAGCCGGGGAATTACGATGTCACCATCGAACATCCGGGCTTTGGACGATTCAAGAGAAGAGTGCAAGTCACAGTCGCCGGCCGCCAGCCAGTGGACGCAAAACTTTCGGTCGCAGGTACGGGAACCACGGTGGAAGTGCAAGCCGAAGGCGGAGCCCAGGTGAATACTGAGGACCAGACCATCTCGCAGGTGGTGACGGGAACCCAAGTTCGAGAGCTGCCGACGATTACGCGCGATCCCTATGACCTGGTGCAGCTTTCAGGGAACGTGGCGACCTCAGAGGCGAGCAATAACGCAAATGCTGTCCGTGGCGTCGGTGGTTTCTCGCTCAATGGGCAGCGTGCGACCAGCACAGATATCCTGCTGGATGGCGGCGAAAACGTCGACGAGTACAATGCCAATTTGGGAGTTACTGTCCCATTAGATTCCGTGGAGGAGTTCCGCGTACTTACCAGCAGCTTCACCGCCGAGTATGGGCGCGCCTCCGGAGGCGTCGTCAACGTGGCTACGCGCTCTGGGAGCAATGATATACATGGCTCCCTTTATGAATTCAATCGAATTTCAAGATTCGCGGCCAACAGTTATCAGAACCTGGCCACCGGCCAGCCCCGGGATCACTTTGTCCGCAATCAATTTGGATATGCAGTAGGCGGCCCTATCGTGAAGAACAAGCTCTTCTTCTTCCAAAGCACGGAGTGGCATCGGGTGCGGGGCTCGCTCAATAACCAGGCTTATATTCCGACGCCTCAGTTCCTCGCCTCCGCTGCTCCTAATACACAGGCGTTCTTTAATGCAGAAGGAAAATTAAGGCCTGGGGACCGAATCACCCAGACAGTAACGTTGGGGCAGGCAACGGGAGGAGCTCATCCCATCATAAACACTCCTGGACCGCTCCTGGCGGCCCTGCCGGCATCGACCCCAATTTTCGATCTGGTGAATTTCTCTACCGCCCAGGATGCCGGAGGCGGCGATCCGCAGAACCGGTACTTTGGCATGATCCGCATTGACTACAACATTACCGATAAAACCCAGTTGTATGGCCGCTATGCCGGCGATCATGACATTTTCTTTCCTGGGTTCGTGAGCACCAGCCCCTACAACGGCTTTGAAACCACGCAGAAGACGCTGAACCAAAATGCTTTGCTCAACCTGACCCACATTTTTTCATCGTCGACAGTTTCGCAAACCAAAGTTGACTACAATCGCTTTAATTTGTTCCAGCCCCTGGGAACCGCCGGCGTTGTTCCCGGCGTCGCTCCTCGCGGCACGGTTCCAGTTTCGCTCAACGGCATCAACATGCTGTTCCCCGGTTATCTGCCGCTCTCGCCGGGGAGTGCCCTTCCCTTTGGTGGACCGCAAAATCTTTATCAGGCCAATGAAGACGTCACCATCAACAAAGGCGCTCACTCCTTCAAATTGGGCGGACAGTACATACAAACCCGCGACAATCGCACCTTCGGCGCTTTTGAAACCGGCTTCTATACTTTATCCAGAAACGGCAGCGCCAGCAGCAGTCTCGATAGCCTGCTTGCCGGCAATGTCTTCCAGTTCCAGGGAGCGGTCAATCCCCAGGGTAAATTCCCCTGCGTGGTTGACCCGGTGACCAACAAGCCGATCACAACTCCGTCGTGCCTGGTAAGCCTTCCCGTAGTTCCGCCTTCGTTCACCCGCAATAACCTGTTTAATGACGCAGCCGCTTACGTGCAAGATACCTGGAAGGTTGTCCCCAGGTTCACCGCCAACATCGGTCTGCGCTGGGACTACTTCGGCGTGCAGCGCAATCGCAACCGCGCGCTTGATTCGAACTTCTATTTTGGACCTGGGGCCACTCCATTCCAACAGATTGAAAATGGCTTTGTAGCCACAACGCCGCAGGCCCCGAACCATAAGCTGTGGAGCCCGCAGTGGCGTAATTTCGAGCCCCGCGTCGGCTTCGCCTACGATCTGTTTGGCGATGGCAGGAGCAGCCTGCGTGGCGGTTACGGCATCAGCTACGAGCGCAACTTTGGCAACGTGACTTTTAACGTGATCCAAAATCCACCGGCCTATGCGGTCATCTCTTTGCGGTCCCCGGGCGATGTCACAACCCCAATCCCGCTCAGTACCAGCAACTTCGGGCCGCTGGGCGCGCCGGCCGGCACCGCTCCTCTATTGCGCACCAGTTTGCGCGCCGTGAATCCCAGCATCAAGACTGCTTATGCTCATTTTTATAGCCTTTCATTTGAGCACGAGGTGGTCAGAAATACAGTGTTTGCGCTGGAATATGCCGGCTCGCGCGGACTTCATCAGTATTCCATTTCAGACATCAGCCCGCTGGGCTCAGGCGTGGTTTTCGGAGGCCTGGATCCAAGCGTAGTCGTACCCACAAGCCGTTTGAACCACCAGTACTCGAACATTAACTTCCGCGGCAGCAATGGCGATTCATACTATAACGGCCTCAACGTCAGGGTGGATAGCAAGAACTTCCAGAATTATGGCCTGTCATTGACCGCCAACTACACCTGGTCGCATGCCATTGACGACTTGAGCTCGACCTTCAGCGAGAGCAGCAACAACTTCAACCTGGGATTCCTCAGTCCTTTCAACCCCAGGCTCGACCGCGGCAACGCTGATTTCGACGTTCGTCACCGGGTCGTCGTGAGCGCGCTTTATGAGGTGCCATTCCCGAAAAATTCAAACGGCTTCGTACAACAAGTTTTTGGAGGCTGGGAAGCTGCTCCCATCTTCAATGCGCAGACCGGTACTCCGTTCACCGTGTTTGACGCAACCAACTCACAGGAGCAAACGCCACGTTACGCCCCGCTTGGAACAATCACCGACTTCCAGGGCAGCGACCATCCGCGAGGTACTGACCCCAATGTCTTCTCGTATCTGGTGCTGCCGCCGAGACAGGACTTCAGCAATCCTGTGCTTGGCTTCTCTGACCTGGGGCCGTTCCCTGCGAATATGACCAGCAGAAACACATTCCGTGGACCCAATCACTGGTGGCTTGATTTCGGTCTTTACAAGAATTTCAAGCTTACCGAGCGTGTCGGGTTGCAACTGCGCGGCGAAGCTTACAACATAGCCAACCATCCGAACCTGTGGGTGGTGGGCTCGTCAGCCGATCCGTCAACCAGCTTTGCCGATATCGGCACAGCAGGATGTCCCGCCGTAGCGGGCGCGGTCGCCGGAACCAATGTCTGCCCGGTTGTTCAAGCCAAGAAGGGGGGACTTGCAGGGGTGCTTTCACCTGCGACCAATACGCACGAGCATCGCAACATGCAGTTCGCAATTAAACTGAACTTCTAATTCCACTCACTAAGAGCAAAGAGGGAGCCATGTCCGGCTCCCTCTTTTACGTCTATGCTAATTTCATAAATGCTATCGTTCCCTGGAGGAAACTGCCTCAGGGAGGCCAAGTCCCAAATATCTAGAGCAATTCCCCAATTGGTGTATCCGCGCGCACCGGGGCTGAAGCCCAAAAATAATCAAGAGACACTCAACGCACGGCTGAAAGAGGCTGCGGAAAAACCCATGACTGCGGAAAAACATGAGTTTTATGATCATGCTGCATTGTCATTCCGAGGAGCAACGCGTTCTTAGCCTGCCCCGAGCGAAGCCGAGGGGAGGAATCCCTATATGCGCTTTCAGGGTTTATGGGTGGTACACCATAAGTCCTCGACACAACAGGGATTCCTCTCCCGCTTTGCGGGATCGGAACCGCCATAGAATATCTATAAGGGGCCTGCCACGCCACGGATAAATCCGATGCTATGAGACTTTTCAACTGGCAACGGGCAGCTGGCAAACTTTATTTTTTAGACTGCAGGTTAGTGGAAACAGTTTGAAGATTTTGCGCGGCTTCCGGCAGTCCCTGAGCGGCCGCTTCACCATACCACTTGGCCGCTTGCTTGAGGTCCTGTTCGACTCCATATCCATGTTCGTAAAGAAAGCCCAGATGGTTTTCCGCTAATGGGAACCCTTGTTCGGCGGCTTTGCGTATCCACGTGGCCGCCTCGGCCATATTCTTCTGCGTTCCGCGGCCCTGAAAATAGAGCAACCCCAGCATCTCTTGGGCGGGAGCATATCCCAGCTCCGCCGCTTGCCGATACAGTTTCAGGGCATGTTGCTCGTCTTTTTGCACCGCCAAACCCTCTCCATAGAGATGGGCCAGGTTCGATAGCGCAGGAGGATACGTCTGCGCCGCGCTCTTCTGATACCAATACAGCGCTTGCACCTCGTCTTTCAGTGTGCCGGTGGAGTACAGATATCCGACGTTGTTCTGGGCGGGCGCAAAGCCTTGTGCCGCTGCTCTCATATACCAGCGAAAAGCTTCGTTTGCATCTTGAGGAACGCCATGACCAAGCGCGTACATGGCTCCCAGATTATTCTGCGCCGCAGCATGACCCAGGTTAGCCGCTTTGCGGTACCAGGAGGCTGCCTCAGCATAGTCCCGCGGGACTCCGTTGCCGTCCTCCAGCGCCTCGGCAAACTTGAAGCAAGCTGTAACGTCGCCGGCTTCAGCTTTGCTGCGAAGAGCTGAGATGCTGTGCGGGCTCATTGATTTTTCGTGGGCAGCCTGTGCGCCGGCGCAGATTGAAAAAATAACGACGGGGAGAAGGAGAAGTAGAAGTAGAAGGTTGGCTCTCTTGCAGATTCCGCTCGCGGTAATCATGCAAATGCTCCATGACGAGCAGGGGGGATTTACTTCCGAATCCGGGAATAGTACTTTCAGCTATCTCGGTTGTCAATCTGTTTTGTTGCGTAGTTCTACGGGCAGCTCGAAGGACGCGATGGATGATCGCTGGTGCCGTCCAGGGATTTGAGGATCTCATCGGGCTTTCTGGCCATATCCTCTGCCAGGCGAGCCAGGGCGACGGTAACGATATCGCAATGATGCAGCTTGTGAGGATCAATGCCTTTATCGCGTGTCGCCCACAGCCACATGCGATGCACCTCAGCGACATCTTCAGACTTCATGTCAGGCAGGTGCGGCCCCAGGCGGAAGGTTTCAACCTCCAGGTCGGGCTTGATGACCTGGAAGATGACCTGGCGCTTGGGTTCGGGCATTGCCTCCCAGGCGCGGCCTAAGTTGAAGCCTTGCTGCTGGGCGGTCATCTTGGTGGAGAGGCCGGCAACAATTGTGGAAGATTCCAGCGAGTTTGCCGTCTGCACGATGGCAGACCACACATCACGGGCAGGCACGACAACCAGCGAAATGGTCTTGCCGAAGCTTTCAGCGATTGAAACCGCGCGCGTGAACAGGGTCTGCTCGTAGTCGCTGAAAATCTGGTCCATGGAAAGGTCATATTCCGCGCTGCCCGGGCCGGTGAGGCGGGCCGCCAGTACGACTACGTCGGTCTCTTTGGTATCGACTCTCGAGAGCACCCAGCGAAGCTGGTCTAGTGTGTTGTAATCCCGAACCGTAACCAGGATGTTGCCGGGGCGCACATCCGCCTTTTCGCGCTCAACAGTTTCATGGTGCAAGAGCTGGAAATGCTCTTTCATCGCCTTTTCCACATTGGCGAACTTGCGCTTGTTGACACGTTCGGAAAATGCGAAAAGAACAAAGAAGCCGAGGGTGAAGACCACCCCAGCTTTGGTCGCGGTGGACTTGGTGAACAGGTTGACGATAGCCACCGTCAACAGAACCATATGCACCGAAGCCAGGCCTAGGGGGATTTCAACTCCGCGAATCGTGATATTGGGCGGGACCTTCCATCCGCGCTCGCCTTTGTATTTGAAGCGCAGCACCAGCATGGCAAGGCTGTTAAACACAAAGCTCCAGATCACGCCGAAAGCATAGGCCTCGCCCAGCACATAGACGTCGCCCCGGCTGACCAAAATGGTGAGCAATTGCAGCCCCACGACCATGTTGATCACGCGGTGGCTGGTGCCATATTTGTGATGTGGCTTGCGGAACCAATCGGTAAGCACACCGTCTTCCGAGACTCGATTCAACACGCCATTCGAGCCCACGATCGCGGTGTTGATAGCTCCCGAGAGCATCAGGAAGCCCACCACCACGACGAATGCCCGGAAGAGCAGCTTGACCGTCTGCGGGCCGACAAAGTACATCACCATGACACCCAGCACGTTATTGATGGCCTCGGGCCGGGCGCGAACCTCATCGGGAACCAGCATGACGGCAAACATGGAAGACATGCCGGTAAACAGCAGGCTATAGATGGCGATGGTCAGCGCGGTTTTCTTCAGGTTCTTCAGCTTGGGATGGCCGATTTCACGATAGACCTGCGCCAGCGATTCCTCGCCGCTCATGGCCAGCACCGAGTGCCCAAAGGCCATCATGATTCCGAAGATCCCAAACATTCGCGGTATGTTGGCGCTGATGAAGCCCAGCGACTCAGGTGTGAAGCGCAGGTTGCTGGGTTTGGGCAATGGCGGTAGCGGCTGCGGATGGCTAATGAGCGTGATGATTGCCCACGCTAACAGGATGACCACCATCACAGTGGTGATCTTCATTACCTTTAACGCTTTGTCGCTGGATTCCTCGATGCCCTTGATGTTCTCCCACCAGAAGTATAGGGTGACCCCAACGGCGACGATCACCGAAGTGAAGTTTTCGTTGACGTGAGGCGCGCCGTTAAAGTAATGGTGAATTGCATGCGGAACCCATCCGTGGCTATCGAGGGCAAGGAAGGTCTCGTTAAGCAGACCCGAGATGTATTGTCCCGCGGAGACACCGGAGATGGGACCGGTCAGAATGTAGTCGAACATCAGGGCGGCAACGCCGACCTTGGCCAGGGTTCCACCCAGGGCCTCTTTGACAATGCGGTAAACGCCGCCGCGGACAAACATGGAGCAGCTCTCCACGTAGACCGCGCGCACCGCGAAAGAAAACAACATGACGCCCAAAATGAACCAGGGCGCTGCCTTGCCTATTGCCTGCTCGGCGGTCGCGCCGGCATAAAAGGCTGAAGAGCCAAGGTCATTCAGAACAATCGCCGCGGCCCGCCACCAACTGATGAACGTCAGCATCACGGAGCTGGCGATGACAATCCGGACTCGGTTGGAACTTAAAGTGGGCTGAGAGGTTGTGGACGACATTGCGAGGATTTGGCTCTGATCTAAAATCTCTATTTATAAGTGGCGAAATGAAAATGACAGCTAGAAGTGTACAGCCTGTGCCCGATCTGGAGCGTATACGTAATATCTATACGCACGATTAATATTTTAACTAGCCACCGGCTCATCCGGCTCAAGAGCGGTTTCAATGTCTTCCAGACCACTGAACAGAATGACCACCGCGGAGCCGAGCAGGCCGACTACGAATAACACCTCAAGAATCCTGATCAAGATTGCTATGATTTCCATAATTCGCTGCAAATCTATTGTACCGGAATCCCATCCGCGGCGAAATCTTTTTGCTTTTCCGCCCTCCACGTCCCCAGCCTTGTTTCTCTTGGGCCAAGCTCTCTCCGCCACACTTAATATGTTTTAAACTGTTACGTGCGTACCCTGACTCTCCGGCAATGGCTTCTGGCCATAACCTCAGGCATCCTGCAGGTGCTTATTTTCCCTTCGCCATCGATATTTGCCCTTTCCTGGGTCGCGTTGGCGCCTCTGCTGGTTGCCATTCTGCAACCGAACTCCAATAAACGAGGTGGCAATGGGAGGCTAAGCAGCGGAGAGCTGCTCGATAGCCTGGGCCGAAATCTGAGCGCAACCACGCCCGGGCAGGGCTTTTGGCTGGCGTATGCCAGCGGCATAGTATGGTATGGCGGCAGTTGCTACTGGGTCTATCACGTCATGAATGTCTACGGCGGGCTGGATGCTCCTGTGGCCGCCGGGGTACTCTTGCTGTTTTGCCTGCTTTACGGGTTCTACCATGGACTGTTCGGATATCTGCTCGCCATGGCTGCGCGTCCCAGGCCGCATGGACGCCGGAATGCCTTGCTGCTCACTCCTTTTCTATGGGTTGGTATTGAGCTTCTCCGCTCCCATATTCTCAAAGGGTTCCCGTGGGACCTGCTGGGCACCGCTCAGGTAGACAACATCCCTCTCACCCGAATTGCTACGATTACCGGAGTCTACGGCATCTCATTTCTTATCGCCCTGGTCAATGCCGGGATTGTGGCCGCTTATCTCGCGCCCGAACGCCGGCGGCGGCAATTATTGCCCATTGCTTTCGCCGTGGCGGTCATGCTGCAACTCGGGGTGCTGGCCTCCCCGCGCTCGGCTCCTGTGGACGATCATGCGGTGCTGGTGCAATCCAACATCTCTTTGGATGAACCATGGACCATGGAATTGTTTAACCGGACTTTGACTGAACTCAAGCAGTTGAGCGCCGCGCCTCCGAACTCGCAAGGAGAAAAAAAAAATCTGATTGTCTGGCCGGAATCGCCCGCTCCTTTTTATGACAATGACGACAACGTTCGCATTTCCCTCAGCTCCCTCGCCCGAGACCAGAATGCCTACGTGGTTGCCGGCGTAGTGGGGACCATTCCCGGGGAAAACTCGGCGACGCCCGAGAACACCAACCGCGCTTTTGTCTTGGCGCCGAATGGCCAGTTGGTGGGGCACTACGACAAAATCCATCTCGTCCCATTCGGGGAATATATTCCTTACAAGTTCCTCTTCGGCTTTGCCCAGAAGCTGACTCGTGAGGTAGGAGACTTCCGCCCTGGAACCTCGCGCACTGTCCTCAACGCTGGCGGCGAGCGGGTCGCTGTTTTCATCTGCTATGAATCCGTCTTTCCAGATGAAGTTCGCCAATTTGCGCTGAATGGCGCGCAGGTGTTCATCAATATCTCCAACGACGGATGGTACGGCGAGCACGGCGCTCCCGGGCAGCACCTGAACATGGCGCGTATGCGGGCCATTGAAAATAATCGTTGGATCTTGCGCGACACCAATACCGGCATTACCGCCAGCATTGATCCCTTCGGGCGCATCGTTGCCCAGGCTCCGCGCAACCAGCGAACCAGCCTGCTCGTCCCCTACGGAATTATTTCTTCCCAGACCCTCTACACGCGCTACGGCGACTGGTTTGCCTGGACGTGTGCGATAATTTCTTTACTGGCGCTTTTTGTCAGTTTCAGCCTGCGGATGAAAATTCTGCGCTGATGCAGCTCAACTCCAGCGCATTGTTATTGCAAGCTGATAGTAACCGAGAGAGGAAGTAACCCGTGGTAGAAGAACTGGAACGCGAATACGCAGCGGTGCGCGATAAAGCCCGCGATCTACAGGAGTATCTTTGACGCTCCCCGCCTTCGCCTGCAACTGCAGGAGATAGAAAAGAAAGCCTCTGACCCGAATCTGTGGTCGAATCCTGAACAATCGCAACAGGTCATGCGCGAGCGCAAGCGCCTGGAAGGTGCTCTGGCGATGCACGACGACCTCGCCCGCCGCAAAGACGATGTTGGCGCCTACTTGGAGTTGGCGCGCGAAGGTGAAGACGTAGGCGCAGACATTCGCCGCGAGCTTGATGCCTTGCGCGAGTTGGTGGAGAGAGTTGAGACCGAAACTCTTCTCTCAGGTGGAAGCGACCAGAACAATGCCATCGTGACGATCCATCCCGGGGCGGGCGGCACCGAATCGCAGGATTGGGCTGAGATGCTGTTGCGCATGTACCTGCGCTGGGCCGAACTCCGGGGATTTGAAGCCGTGCTGAACGATTACCAGCCGGCGGAAGAGGCCGGCCTGAAATCGGCGACCTTTACTGTCAACGGGCAATACGCCTACGGACTGCTGACCAGCGAAATCGGAGTGCACCGGCTAGTGCGCATCTCGCCCTTCGACCAGGCCAAACGGCGGCACACATCGTTTGCCAGTGTGTTCGTAAGCCCCGAAATTGACGATTCGATCCAGATCGAAATCAAACCCGACGAACTGCGCACAGATACGTACCGCTCCGGTGGGCGCGGCGGCCAGCACGTCAACACCACAGATTCTGCCGTGCGTATTACCCACATCCCCACCGGCATCGTGGCCAGTTGCCAGAACGAGCGCTCCCAGCACAAGAACCGGGAACGGGCCATGAAAATGCTGCGTTCCAAACTATACGAGTTTGAACTGGAGAAGAAGAAGGCCGCGACCAAGAAGATTGAAGATGCCAAGCTCGATATTGATTTTGGATCGCAGATCCGCTCTTATGTCCTGCACCCTTACCGCCTGATCAAAGATCACCGCACCAAGATTGAGGTGGGTGACGTAGACCGGGTGCTTGACGGAGATTTGCAGCCGTTCATCCGGGGATATCTGCTGGCCCGCCGCCAGACAAAAACCGAATAAAAGTTTTCAGTGGCAAAGTAAGAAATTCATTTACGGAACTACGATTTGAAATATTGCTCCCACTGAAATCCTCAAATCGAAAATCGTATTTCTTAAGTGACGAATCGCACTTCTCTCGGGGTGCAAAACAGGCCCTGGCAGGCTACGGCCCAAGGTAATTTGCAGTTCGGAAATCTCCCCTTATAGTAGTATGATTCGCTAACATCGCACATATTTTGGCACGAGGACCGATCTTCATGCCCAAGATGATTGAATTGATCCGTGAATCGGCGGTACCCGCCAATGTCATGCGCTCTGCCGCGCGGGGTGCACTTTCTTTGCCCAACACGGAGATGCTGGAAATTCTTGTCTATTTGACTACAAATCCGATTTTTGCCGAGCAGGCCAAAATGACCCTCGCCGGATGGAATGAAAACTCCTCTATCGCTGCCGCCGCCGACCCAGCCACTTCCTGGGAGGTGCTCAGCTATATGATCGCGCCTGAGAACCTGCGTCCCAAGTTGCTGCCCGCGTTGCTCGAAAATACCTCCATCCGCGAGGCGGTGCTCATCGAGAGGGCGCAAACCGCCTCCCGTGAAATTGTGGAAATCATGCTGCGCAGCAAGCGTGTCAACCATTCCGCCCACATACTGCATGCGCTGCTCACCAATCCAAATCTCAAAGAGAGTGAAACCCAGCAGGTGCATGATGCGCTGCGTTCCCTTGGAGAGGAGACAACCAAAATTATGGCTTATAAGGAGGCTGATTCGGAGGAGAGAACCCAGTACGAGATTGAACACGCCGACGAGATCGCGGCCGCCGAAGCGGAGAATTTGCCCTTTGAGATTTATGGCCAGGATGAAGAACTGGATGACCTTGAACACCTGGAAGCGGTAGTGCCTGCCGATGCAGGCGCGGCCGGAGCGGAATCGGCGGGAGGAGATTCCGCGGCCAGTGCCCCGGAGTTTGAGGTCGCCGCCGGAACCGCCCCCGCACCGGCAAACGCCCAGCAGGATGCGGTTGCGCTTGCCGATTCCATGGCGGCACAGGCCGCTCCCGAAGCGGATGGATCCACAGAAAGCGACCTGGCCCGGCTGACGAAGGTTCGCGATGCGCAAAATAAGTCGCGGGAGCGTTTGACCAGCTTTCAAAAGATCGCGCGCATGAGCGTACGCGAGCGCATACAGCTAGCCGTAAAGGGGACCAAGGAAGAACGTTTTATTTTGATCCGCGACGGCGCCAGGCTGGTTTCTTCTGCCGTGCTGAATTCCCCCAAGCTTACCGAAGCCGAGGTGGAATATTTTGCTTCCATGAAGAACGTGTCAGATACAGTTTTGCGGGAGATCTCACGCAATCACAAGTTCATGAAAAATTACAGCGTGATTCGCAACCTGACCAGTAACCCGCGCACCCCACTCGACCTCTCTCTGACCCTGGTCAATCATTTATTGGTGGGCGATTTGAAGAACCTTTCCTCGAATAAGAATGTGCCTGATACTCTGCGCAAGCTAGCGCTCAAGAGATTTAAAGATAAGACTGAAACCAAGAAAGGCGGTTAACCATGACCGCAGATGCCATTGCCGAGTTGCTGCAATCGGCCCGTAACATCGCTGTTGTCGGGCTCTCTTCCAGTCCGCTGCGGCCCAGCCACGGCGTGGCCGCCTACATGCAAAGCCACGGCTACAAAATCATCCCGGTGAATCCGGAAATCACCAATGCCCTGGGAGAAAACGCCTACCCTTCGCTGCTTGAGGTTCCGGAAAAAATTGACATCGTAGATATCTTCCGCCGCTCCGAGAACGTCCCCCCGATTGTAGATCAGGCCATTCAGCTCAAAGTGCGCGCCATCTGGATGCAGGAAGGCGTGGTCCACAATCAAGCCGCGGAAAAAGCCCGCCGCGCGGGGATTCTCGTCATTATGGACCGCTGCATTCTGAAAGAGCACCGCGCAAGATTCGGATAAGTGGGCCCGCGCGCGGATCATCAAGAGCACCAGCACTTAGCATTTAGCATTTGGCCCCTAAGCTGCCTGGATCGAAGAAGGGTGCAGATTCCCAGCATTTTGGTAGTTATGAGACGTTCTAAGGGCTAAATGCTAAATGCCAAGTGCTAACTGCTTGCTGTATTAAGGACTGCTGCTAAGAAATAACTGTCAGTCTTCCTGCTTCTTTGCCGATTTCCTTGCCCGCCGAATTTGCTCTAATCTCTGCTGAATTTCTTTCTCCCGGCCTTCCGAAGTTGGCTGGTAATAAGTGCGGTCGCGCAGGTTGTCGGGCAGGCACTGCATATCGGCGACTTTGGCTTCGAGGTCGTGGGCATATTGGTATCCCTTGCCGTAGCCAATGGACTTCATCAATCCCGTGGGGGCATTGCGCAAATGCAACGGAACCGGCTCGGCTGCGGTTTTCTCCACGTCTTCGTTGACCGCGTCATATGCGGTATAAAGTGCATTCGATTTAGGCGCCAGGGCAAGATATGCGGCCGCTTGGGCTAGGGCAAGATTGCCTTCCGGGATGCCCAGAAAATCCATGGCATCCCGTGCGGCGATGGTTTGCGCAAGCGCATCCGGATCGGCCAGGCCAATATCTTCTACTGCCATGCGAACTAGGCGGCGCGCAATATAAAGCGGGTCTTCTCCTGATTCCAGCATGCGCGCCACCCAATAGAGGGCCGCATCGACATCACTGTTGCGCACGGATTTATGTAACGCGGAAATAAGATTGTAATGCTCCTCACCGTGCTTGTCGTACAGCAACACGCGCTTTTGCAGGGCTTCCTTGACAATCTCGTTGGTGATAACCGGTGGTTCGCCCCCGGCAGCAGCGCCGGCCGAAATTTCCAGGACGTTGAGCGCGCTGCGCGCATCACCGCTGGCGTACGAGGCAATGAGTTTGAGTGCCTCGTCTTCCACTTGCACCTGCAATTTGCCCAGGCCGCGCTCCTCATCTTGCAGAGCGCGGCGCAGCAGAGTAACCAGTTCTTCTTCCGCAAGCGGCTTCAGCACATAGACACGGCAGCGCGAAAGCAGAGCGCCGATAATCTCAAAGGAAGGGTTCTCGGTCGTGGCTCCAATCAGGCGGATGTTGCCCTTCTCCACGTGCGGCAGAAAAGCATCTTGCTGGGCTTTGTTGAAGCGATGGATCTCATCCACGAAGATGATGGTGCGCGTACCGTATTGGCGGGCCCTTTCCGCATCCGCCATCACCTGCTTGATTTCCTTGATGCCGCTGAGCACGGCGGAAAATTCCACGAACTCGGCCCGCGTGCGGTGGGCAATAATTTGTGCCAGTGTGGTTTTGCCTACACCCGGCGGTCCCCAGAAGATGAGCGAGCCGGTATCGTCGCGCTCAATTTGCAGCCGCAGCGGTTTGCCTGGCGCAAGAAGGTGCTGCTGCCCGGCGAATTCCTCAAGCGTTCGCGGCCTCATGCGGTCGGCCAGCGGGCGGGTGGGGTCTGTGCCTGCGCCTGGCTTCGGAATGGCTTCGAATAGCCCCATACAGAACCGTTAACTTGAGCATATCCTTTGCCGCACCCACTCCACAATCTCGGCAGGCACATAGTCAGGGGGGGTGATGCGGAAAACGGTTTTGCCGGCAAGCAGCTTGAGCGAGACGTCACTCCATTCCGGTGGAGTGCCGCCGGTATGCAGCAGAATGGCGTCGGCGCGGTCAAGAAACTCGCGGGCTGACGCCTTGAAATCTGCCGTCTCGTAATCCAGCACAGAAAGGTAAAGGTCGGGTCGCAGGAATTTTATGACCGAGTTCGATTCCATGATCACGTTGGCGGCGCCTTCGATCCGTTTCCGCAAACTGGGCATGGCCTCCGCCAGGAACCCCTGCTTCGTGCGCACCCACAGCGAACGCTGCGCGCCGGCCAGCAAAAAGCGAGAGGTATCGGAGCCGCCGCTGCGATCACGCTCTTCGCTGATGGCGACCGTATGCTCCGCTGTCGCGCAGCCACAGGCCTCGCCGTTGACTGAACAAACCCCATGCCCAAACTGCGTGATTTTGACCGCAGTCCATTGCCGCTCAGCCAGGGCGGCAATCAGGCCGGCGACAACGCTGGTCTTGCCCACATTCCGTGAATGCCCCCCAACTACCAAAATCGCCATAAGATTTCCCTGTAACTTCGGACGAAACCTGGGATAAAATACCCCCGAACTCCCTTAGTACACATATAAAACATTATTATCTTGACCCTCAAGAGTGAACGGCCTACGTTAGTCTAAATTTTAGTCTTTTTGGGGAAAGGAATGATGTCTATCAACCGGCGTTTCATGGTGTCGGGGTTAGTTTGGGTCTGGCCGATTGCAGCTCTTGGATCGGCGCAAACCGCTACTCCTCCCGGCAATCACAATAATCGGTTTGGTAGTTATCGCTATCCTGATCGCCTTGCGGGGATGTGGAAGATCAAGCAGTGGACACCCGGAATCTACATGCTGACCGTCACCGGCTCGTCGGTAACGGTCATCCTGTGCAGTCAGGAACTGTGACTGTGACCCTCAATGTTACTTAACGATATGATCTCCCGGACCGATTCCTGTGGCCGGGGGTAGTTCTAGACCTTGAGTGCTATTTAGGAGATTTACCATGTTCAAAAATATGCGTTTGGGAGCGTTGTGGCTGGTCTGCATTCTTTTCTTCCTGGTCGTTGCTCCAAGAACCGCGCTGACCGCGGCCAATCCTTTTAATCCAGCGCCCGGCTCGCCCATCACGACCGGCACTGGAGCCACCTTTGTTGCAACTGGCGATCTGAATGGCGATGGCAAGCCCGATATGGTGGTGGTAAACAGTGGCGCCAATAATATTTCAATCCTTCTTGGAACTGGCGGCGGCAGCTTCACAGCGCCTGTAAACATCGCGGTGGGAAATTCGCCCGCGGATGTCGCTATCGGCGACGTGAACGGAGATGGCAGGCCTGACCTGGTTGTAACCAATCAAAGCAGCGACACCGTCAGCGTTCTGTTGAACGTAGGTGGCGGCGCATTTGGGGCTCCGACGAATCTTCCACTGCCCGCGGGATCAGGGCCGGAAGGTGTTGCCATTGCCGATGTTGATGGCAACGGCGCGAAGGACATCATCGTTTCCAACGCCGGGTCCAATTCCGTTGTTGTCTTTTTGGGAACCGGCTTCGGAACTTTTAGCGGCGCCATACTTTCCACCACCGGCTCGGCTCCTTCCGGTGTGGCGGTCGCCGACTTTAACGGAGACGGGAAACTCGACCTTGCTACATCCAACAACGACGGCACGGCCAGCATTCTGCTGGGCCTGGGTAACGGGTCCTTTCTGCCCGTGACAAATATTAACCTGAGCCCCAGCGCTACTTCGACCTGCTCCGATCCTGATGCCATCGCGGTCGCCGACCTCAATGGCGATTCGAAGACCGATATTGCTATCGCCTGCACGGGTGGTACGGTAAGCATTCTTCTGGGCAACGGAAATGGAACATTCGCAACTCCCGTCAGCTACAGCACCATCAATGGCAATGCCGGCTCAGGCCCAGAAGCCATCGCCATCGCGGACTTTGACGGCGCGAATGGGCCCGACGTAGTTATCGCGGATACCAGCAACGCCGCCGTAATCTTGCTCAATAATGGCAATGGAACCTTTGGTACCGCTACCGCAAGTTCTACCGTATGCGCAACTGCGGGAAATGGCGCCTTCGGCGTAGCGACTGCTGATTTCAACGCCGACGGCAAAGCAGATCTTGCCGTGGCCAATTCGATTGCTGGCACAGTCAGCGTCTTGCTGAACAGTGGAAGCGTTACCTCTGGAACCGGTTGCAGTTCAACACCGCCGCCAACCGGACCACCGGCTAACTTCACAGTTACTGGATCTCCAAAAACAATAACCACAACAGCCGGCACACTGGTCACGTACACAGTCACAGTAACCCACAATCCCGGGTTCGCTGAATCTGTCGCACTCACGTGTAACAGCGCCGCCCCCAATTCAGGCTGTTCTTTTAATCCTAAATCGCTTACTCCAAGAAACGGCCTTCCCGTAAATGGCACGATGAGCGTGGCTACAAACTTTCGCTCTGCCGGAGGCGCAACCTTTGGCCAGGCGGCGCCTCCTGTATTGCCTGGCTCGCACAAACCCACGGCGCTCTTTGCAGCGCTCTCCCTGGGTGGAGCGGGAATTTTCGGGCTGGTATTTTCAGCCGGCCGTAATTGGCAAAAACGCAGGCGATGGATCGTGGCAATTCTTGGAATTCTAATGATCTTGATCGCCTTGCAGGGATGCGGTGGAAAGGGGAACTTCCCAGACGGAGGCAAGACAATAACCCCACCAGGCACCTACACCGTAACCATAACCGGGTCGGCTCCAGGACCGGCTAAAACAGTCCAGAGCGCCAGCGACACCGTAAGCTTGATCGTTCAATAATCTGTCTCAACTGCTTTGGGCGATTCGTAATTGCGAATCGCCCTTTTTTGTTTAGCAGCACACGGGTATCAGGGCGCTTCTGCGTGCCTCAAAAGAGATTGGCTGTCATCCCGACCGTAGCCGCGCTTCGCGGCGGAGTGGAGGGATCTAGGTTTTTGCGGGGGGTACATGAAGACGATCGGGGAATATACAGGGGCAGCTTCGCAATCGAATTCTTTGCGTGTGGATACAACGCAGTCAGCCTATTCTTTTTTTGCCAGTCCGGCTAACATTGCCAGCTCTTTCAGATATTGGCGCAGCGGCCTGGCCGGTCTTCCCCAAAAAACTACGCCCTTGCCGCGCACAATCTTTTTGGTCAGTACTCCGGAGCCGGAGCCCAGAATCACGCCTTCGCTTACCCGGGCATGGTCACCGATTCCCACCTGTCCTCCAACCACTACGTTGCTCTCGATGATCGAGCTGCCGGAAATTCCGGTGAGTGCGGCGATGACAACATTTTCCCCGACCTTTACGTTATGTCCGATGTGGACCAGATTATCGATCTTGGTGCCGCTGCCGATGATCGTGGAATCCAGCGCGCCCCGGTCAATCGTGGTATTGGCGCCTACTTCCACATTGTCGCCGACCTCCAGCATTCCGATTTGGGGAAACTGCTCATACTTCCCTGTTGCCGCATCGCGGACATACCCAAAACCCTCGCTGCCCAGCACTGCACCGGCGTGGATGGCCGCCCGCTTGCCAATGCGCGTGCCCGCGTAGATGCTCACGTTGTTGTCGATAAAACATTCCTCCCCAATGACAACGCCATTGCCGATGCAGCTTCCCGGGCCGATGCGCGTGTGGTCTCCAATCACACAGTCTTCAATCACACAGTCTTCTCCCAAAACAGCATTCGGGCCGACAGAGACTCCTTTGCCCAGCTTGACGGAATGGTGGACCACAGCGGTGGAGTGCACTCCGGGATGCTGCCGCCGAGGGTGATGCAGCAGCCGGGCGGCGCGCGCGAACGCCAGCCGCGGATCGCCCACAATCAGAATGGGCTTCGGCGTCTTCGCATCGGCCGCGAATTCGGCCGCGATGATCGCGCCCGCCGGCATTCCCAGCGCCTGCTCAAGGCGAGC
>DASREY010000138.1:0-6164 GCA_035651775.1 Terriglobales bacterium | reverse complement strand
TTATTCTCTTCGCTCATGTTTCTTCTCATCTCGCCCGCTAACTACTTGCTCGCGGGTACTGATGCTATTTCTCTATGCCGAGTTGGCGCCCGCGCAACAGCGTCTTCACCCGCGCCAATTCCTTCCTCTCCGCGCGAATCTGCCGCACTGTGTCGGTGTCGCCCAAAGCCTTCTTGAATTTCAGCCGGAAGAGCGATTCTTTGATCTCCAACACGCGCTTGACCAACTCTTCACTCGATTGTTGACGGACTTTATCCAGCTTTGCCTTCACAGCCCACCTCCCTCTTGCTCTTGGCGCGTCACGAATTTGGTCTTGATCGGCAACTTGGACGCCGCCAGCGCAAACGCTTCTTTGGCCGTCGCCTCGTCCACGCCTTCCATCTCGAAGATGATGCGGCCCGGCTTGACCACCGCCACCCAACCTTCGGGCGCGCCCTTGCCTTTGCCCATACGGGTTTCAGCCGGCTTCTTGGTGATGGGCTTGTCGGGGAACAACCGGATCCAGATTTTGCCGCCGCGCTTGACGAAACGCGTCATGGCCACGCGGCTGGCTTCAATCTGGCGGTCGGTGATATAACCCGGCTCCAGCACTTTTAATCCATAATCGCCAAACGACAGCTCGGAGCCGCGCCAGGCCTTGCCGCGCCTGCGCCCGCGCTGCTGCTTGCGGTACTTAACTTTTTTTGGCATCAACATAATTAGTTCTCAGTTCCCAGTTGCCAGTTCCCAGTTGCTTATCGAAATCGATTGCGTTTCTTTTCCTACAAACTGGCAACCGGCAACTGGCCGCTGGCAACTTTCTTTAAAAAACGCTCTTATCCACCTGCGGCTCCCGCTTCTTCTGGGGAAGGATTTCGCCGCGATAGATCCAGCACTTCACGCCGATCACGCCGTACGTCGTGCGCGCCTCGGAAAATCCGTAATCGATGTCGGCGCGCAGCGTATGCAGCGGCAGCCGGCCTTGCAGATACCACTCGGAACGCGCGATTTCATTTCCGTTCAGCCGTCCCGAAACGCGCACTTTAATTCCCTTGCAGCCGAAGCGCAGCGCCGAATCCACCGCCTTGCGCATGGCGCGCCGGAAGCCAACGCGCTTTTCCAGTTGCAGCGCGATCGATTCGGAAACCAGTTGCGCATCCAGCTCAGGTTTGTGCACTTCCGTGATATCGATAAACACGTCGCGCGCGGTGCGCTTCTGCAGCTCGCCCTTCAGCTTGTCGATCTCGGCTCCCTTGCGGCCGATGATGATGCCGGGACGCGCGGTACGGATGATGATGCGCAGCTTGTTGCCCGGACGCTCGATCTCAATCGAGCTCACGCCTGCCGACTTCAGTTTTTCCTTCAGCTCCGCCTTCAGCTTGTAATCTTCCAGCAGCAGCTTGTTGTAGTCGCGCTCCACAAACCAGCGCGACTTCCACGGCTTGGTGTAGCCGAGCCGAAATCCGTAAGGATGAACTTTTTGACCCATGATTTGCTCTTCTCTTTACTTCTTTATCATCGGGAGCGGTTTGACGCGCTCCTTACTTCCAACTCGTTGCCCTCAATCAGCCGCTAGCTTCTGGCTCCTGGCTGTTATTGGGTGTGAACGCTGCCAGCATCTTTCATGCTTCTATACAGCTAGAAGCCAGGGGCTAGCAGCTTCGCCAAGTTATTTCTTGCCCGAGGCCTTCTTCCCTGCAGTCTTGCCTGTGGCCTTTGTCTTCGGCCGGCTCTTCTCGGCCGGTTCGTCTTCCCCGACGACCGTGGCCATGGCCTCACGCCCTTCGGCATTGCGCTCCGCCAGGGCGATTTCGATATGCGACATGCGCCGCTGGTAGCGATAGGCGCGCCCCTGGGGCGCCGGGCGAATACGCTTCAACCGCGGACCGTCATTGGCGACCGCCCGCTTGACATAGAGATTATCCACATCAACGTCGATGCCTTTTTCGCTGCTGGCATAATTGGCGTTCTCCAGCGCCGAGCGCAGGACCTTCTGGATGTCGGGCGCGATTCCCTTTTTGGTAAACGCCAGCGTATTCATGGCCTCTTCCACGCGGCGGCCCTTGATCAGGTCCAGCACCAACCGCGCCTTCTGCGGCGAAACCCTTGTAAACCGTGCTTGCGCTGTAAATTCCATGTTTATTCGTCCTAAATTTGTGTTCGCACTCAATTTCTTCCTTCTCGCGCGAACCGTATCAGCCTATATAGCTGCCAGCCACTAGCTTCCAGCTGTTACCGACCCTCAATGCTGCGGCCAGGGGCCAGAAGTTTCTCTTCTACGCCTTCGGCGCCGGCGCTGCCGCGCCTGCTGCCGGAGCAATCGCTCCCGGTCCACCCGGCACTCCTGCCGGCCTGGCCGCGGTTTCGGTGGCTGCCTTCATCGAGTGTCCCTTGAAGATGCGGGTGTGGCTAAACTCGCCCAACTTGTGCCCCACCATATTCTCGGTGATATATACCGGAATAAACTTGCGCCCGTTGTGCACCGCAATCGTGTGTCCCACCATCTCCGGATGGATAGTCGAGCGGCGCGACCATGTGCGCAACACCTTCTTCTCATTCCGCTTATTCATGTCCTCAACTTTGTTAAGGAGATGCGTATCGGCAAACGGTCCTTTTTTTGTTGAACGTCCCATAATAAATTCTCGATTTCCCTATCAACTCTCAGGCCCGTATTGCTGCAAATATCTCGTTACAACCTTGCAGCTTGGAGCTTGGAGCTGTTTTTATTTGCTCCGGCGGTTCACAATAAATTTGTCAGTCCGCTTGTTATTGCGTGTCTTGTAGCCGCGCGTCGGCTGGCCCCAGGGCGTCACCGGATGGCGTCCGCCGCTGGTTTTACCTTCACCGCCGCCGTGCGGATGGTCCACCGGATTCATGGCAACACCGCGGTTCACCGGACGCCGTCCCAGCCAGCGCGTGCGGCCCGCCTTGCCGATGGAAATATTTTCATGATCCAGGTTTCCCACCTGGCCAACCGTGGCCATGCAATCCACCAGCACCTTGCGGGTCTCGCCCGAAGGCAGCTTGATCAGCGCCCAATCGCCTTCTTTCGCCACAAGCTGTGCCGCGCCCCCGGCCGAGCGCACCATCTGCGCGCCCTTGCCCGGCTTCAGTTCGATATTGTGCACCGTGGTGCCGGGCGGAATGTTGCGCAGGGGCAGCGCGTTACCGATCAGGATATCGGCATCGGGCCCACTCACAATCTTCTGCCCTACCTTCAGCCCCTGGGGCTGCAGGATGTAACGTTTTTCCCCGTCAGCGTAGCTGAGCAGCGCGATGCGCGCCGAGCGGTTGGGATCGTATTCGATGGAAACCACCGTCGCCGGCACTCCGGCCTTGTTGCGCTTGAAGTCAACAGCGCGCAGCTTGCGCTTGTGCCCGCCGCCGCGATGCCACAAGGTGATGTCGCCCGCGTTACGCCGACCGCCGGTGCGCAGCTTGATCTTGGTCAACGGCTTGTGCGGCCGGTCGGTCGTAATGTCGTCGTTGACAACTTTGGACTGAAAGCGCAACGACGGCGTCATCGGTCTGTATGTCTTAATGGCCATAAATCTTCTCTCGTAACCTGGAACGTCTCTAGCTTTATGCTTTCTTCAGTCAGCTACCAGCTTCTAGCCACTAGCTGCGGTGAATCCTCAACGCTGCGGACTTGAATTTCCAACTACAGCTGGAAGCTAGCGGCTACAGCTTCTCGCGGCTGTTCGCAGCTTAAAGGTTTTGCGCATATTCCGGCATCTTCTCGCCGGCCTTCAGCTTCACGTACGCCTTCTTCCAATCCGGACGGTACCCGGCGAACTTGCCGCGCCGGCGCTCCTTGCCCGGAAACGTCGAGGTGCGCACGCTGTGAACCTTCACCTTGAAAATCGTCTGCACCGCTTCTTTGATCTCGTTCTTGGTCGCTGCCGGGGCCACTTCAAAAACCAAGGTTGCGGTGGTCTCTTTGGCGGCCAATCCCTTTTCGGTAATCACCGGTTTACGAATAATCTGATATGCACTCTTCATCGTTGTTTCGCGTTATGCGACCTCTGCTTTCGGCTTCGATTTCGGGGCGGTCGCTTGCAGCGCACTCTGCAGCTTCTCCAGCGCCGGCCTGGAGAACACGGCATGCTCATAGCGCAGCAGGTGATAAGGATGTACCTGGCTGCTGGAAACCAGCTCCACGCCATCTAGATTGCGGGCGCTCAACTCCAGGTTGCGGTTGCCCTCTTTCGAAGCGGTATCGACCAGCAGCGCCGTCTTTTCCACCTTCAGCGCATCGAGCGCCGCGCGCATCTGCTTGCTCTTGGCCTCTTTCAGCTCAAAATCTTCCACCACGATCAGCTTGCCGTCACCCAGCTTGGCTGCCAGCGCGGAACGCAATGCGCCCTGCAGCTTCTTGCGGGGAAACTGATAATCATACGAGCGCGGTTGCGGGCCATGGACGGTGCCGCCATGCCGCCACAGCGGCGAACGGATGCTGCCCACGCGGGCGCGCCCAGTGCCCTTCTGCCGCCACAATTTCTTGCCTGAACCAGAAACCAGCTTGCGGTTCTTGGTGGCATGCGTGCCGGCGCGCAATGAGGCGCGATAGTGCTTGACCGACTCCCAGAGCAGGTCTTCATTGACGGCGCCAAAAACCTCTTCCGCCAGCTCGAATGAGCCCACCTTCTTGCCGCTTAAATCGTGTATATCAATCTTTGCCATAGTTAAGCTCTTAGCTTTTTAGCCTTTAGCTCTTAAGCTTTACTTTCATCAATCCTATTTCTTGCTCTTGCCCGCTGCCGCCTTCTTGGCTGCCTTCAACGGATCAATCGTGGTTGCGCCGGCAAATCCGCGGCGCTCGCGTGGCGGCTTCAGGGCCTTATTGATGACCACGTAACCGTTCTTCGGCCCGGGCACCGCACCCTCCACCACCAGCAGATTGTCTTCCTTATCAATCCCCAAAATGCGCAGATTGCGCACTGTCACCTTATCCACGCCCATGTGCCCTGACATGCGCATACCCTTAAACACACGGGAAGGGAATGCCGAGGAGCCGATCGAACCCTGCACCTGGAACATATGTCCGTGGGCCTTGGGACCACCGCCAAAGTGGTGCCGCCGGACTACGCCGGCAAATCCGCGACCTTTGCTGGTCCCGACCACGTCCACATACTTTTCGTTCTCGAAAATGTCTATCAGGACCTTGTCGCCGACCTTGACCCCGCCGCCTTCGCCGCTCTCGCTCTGCGCTTTGCCGCCATCGGTTTCAACGCCAACTTCGCGAATGAACTTTACCGGGGGCAGGTTGTGCTTGGCGAAGTGTCCCTTCATGGGCTGGGTGAGCCGCGACTCTTTTACAAACTCCACCAGGCCGATCTGCACCGCCTCATAGCCTTCTTTGGCGCCGGTCTTCTTCTGCGTAATTACGCACGGACCAGCCTGCAGCACGGTGACAGGACGCACATCGCCCTTGTCATCGAACATCTGCGTCATTCCAACTTTTTTTCCTAAAATTCCGTTGACCATAATCTTTTCATCCTCATCATCCCTGCCCATTGCTTGGCGGGACTGTAGGTCTTTACTCCGTCTTAACTAACTCTACTGCTGCCACTCCCACTCGCCTCATAGGGCTGAATGCTGAGCGCTGACTGCTGAATGCTTACTTATGCGCTTTATCGAACGCTTTGATCTCCACATCCACGCCCGCGGGCAGGTCAAGCTTCATCAGCGCGTCCACCGTCTGCTGCGTCGGCTCCAGGATATCGAGCAGGCGCTTGTGAGTGCGGATCTCGAACTGCTCCCGCGATTTCTTATCAACGTGTGGGGACCGCAGCACGCAATACTTGTTTTTCACCGTGGGCAGCGGAATTGGTCCAGCTACCTGGGCGCCGGTGCGCCGCGCTGTTTCTACGATCTCGCCCGTGGATTGATCCAGGATGCGGTAATCGTAAGCCTTCAATCGAATACGAATTCTTTGTCCAACCATGCTCGTCTCTCAAAGATCTTGCGGTGTCTGATACCCGCGGTTAAATTTCTTCAGTTGCCCGCAAATTCAGGAGGATTTCAACGGATGCCAACTTGCGCTTTTCCCGATCCGTGCAATCCGCGTAATCCGCGGTAAGCTTTTGCTTTTTATGTCTTACGTCAGGATCTCGCTGATCGTTCCCGCGCCTACGGTCCTGCCGCCTTCACGGATCGCGAAGCGCAATCCCTTCTCCATCGCC
>DASREY010000137.1:0-19976 GCA_035651775.1 Terriglobales bacterium | reverse complement strand
CCGCCAGACAGGGGTTTGCGCCGGCACAAGTGAATCTTGCCGTCTTGTATGCCAGCGGTATAGGCGTGGCCCGTGACGAAGCAGAAGCCATGCGCTGGTGCCGGGAGGCCGCCAAGCAACGCTTTGCTCCGGGAGAATATTTGCTCGGCTTGATGTACGAAAGCGGGATTAACGCAGCCAAAGATATGACGGAAGCCGCGCGCTGGTACCGGAAGGCCGCCGATCAAGGAGACTCGCAGGCAGAAAACAATCTGGGAACGCTGTATGAGGATGGCGCAGGAGTTCCTCAGGACATACAACAGGCAATCCAGTGGTACAGGCTGGCCGCGCAACAAGGCAATGGAAACAGTTATATGAACCTTGCACATTTATACGCCGGCACGCACGGGGTTAAGCCGGATTACATGATGGCCTACTTCTGGGCCCTGCTGGCCCAACGCAGCCCGTGGCCGATGTCAACTCGCCCTTCGCAGAACGTTCTCGAGCGGCTGCGCAGCTATGTTTCTCCAGAACAGGCCGCGCAAGCTGGAACCCAGGCGGAATATTGGATGAGCAAGCACGCACAACTTCCGCCTTTCACGACCATACAACTTTGGGCGAAAGAGTAATTAATAATGGTTGCGTAACAATCCGGTAACATGAGGGCCGTACACTGTGTCCGCAAATTTAGGCCAGGCGAGCACGTTTAGATTGGCGACCTGAAGAACCTGCTATGCGCACAAACAAGATCAAAGCATTTGCAATCTGCTTACTGATTGCTGCCGTGTGCAGAAGCGCGGTGGGGCAAAATCCGACTACCTCCGAGCTGCTGCAGAAGGGAATCTACCTGCAGGAGACCGTGGGCGATTTGGATGGCGCCATCAAGATTTATCGGCAGATTACAAGGATGGCGCAGCAGTCACGGGCCAATGCTGCGCAAGCCGAATACCGGCTGGCGATATGCCTGTTGAAGAAAGGCCAGCAAGCCGAAGCCGCCAAAACATTCTCCAGGCTGATCGAAGAGTACCCGGAGCAAACCGAGCTGGTGGCGAAGGCGCGGGAGATGATTGCCGCCGATTCCAGGCTGGGAGGTCTGACGCTGTTACCGGCTCCCTGGGCCGATGGCGAGGTCCTGGCGTACACAACAAAGCAAAAAGATTCTTCGATTGCCAGAAGCTGGTATTCGTTTCAGTCATCGAAAACCGATTCCCGGAGATGGGTATTGGATGCCAGAGGAAGCCACGACTCCAGCATTTTCTCGCAACTTATTTTCGGCCGGGTTGAGGTGGATGAAAAAACCATGCAGCCGTTGGAGACGTTAGGGACGCGAGCCTTTGGCCACAACTATCAGGTCAACTATAAGCCGCGCACGGCACAAATGATGGACGGCGATACAGAGAGCCTTGCCGAAATCACTCTGACCGGTCCGGTGTTCGACTCTGTCGAGCTGCCGGCGCTTTTGCGTCGCCTGCCCTGGTCAGAAGGCTACAAAGTAACGCTCACCCTGCTATGGAGTGGAGGGATGGGGGGCCTGGCCGCACACCAGTTTGCAGTGGCGGGAGAGGAGAATGTACAGACACCTGCGGGTGATTTCCGCTGCTATAGAGTGGAAAGAAGATCGCCTACCCACCCGGCTTCGGTGCAGGAGAAGTACTGGATCTCAACCGATTCCGCACGCCTCCTGGTGAAATCTGATTTTGCAGGTTCGGTCACAGAACTCTCTGCTCTGCCCGGCCCCGGCCCTGAAGGGAGCGTTTATAAGGATGAGGGAAGCGGAGCTTCATTCAACGTACCGGGCGGGTGGATCGTAACAGACTGGCGCCTTTCAGGAACGCACTACATAGGACGGATCTATCACATTCACTCCGCCGGGATTGTTTACCTGGACATATGGCCCTGCCGCAACTGCCGGGCAGCAATATCGGAGGCGGCTTCGTCAGAGGAGAGTAAACCAGGTCAAGCGGATAAATATCCCAGCCTCCGATCGCGTGGCTACGCCTTCAGTTGGACTAATCCGGCTGGTACCCATTGGATGGACTCCAGGGTCATTGTGAGCAGCCCAACATTGCAGGCGAGAATAAGTCTTGATGCGGATACGAAGAATTTTGACTCGCTGCAGCCGAACTTCGATGCCATCGTCGATAGTTTCATCCTGAATCCACCCGAACCTCCCCACCAGAATATCCCTGGGGCGCAAAACCAAGAATCTGCTCCTCAAAGCCCGCCTTCCTCGCAGATGAACGGTGTAAAAGCGCAAGTGGATTTTAAACAGGTTCCGGTGCCCGCAGTGCCCGCAGCCATCAAAGGGGAATCTGGGGACCGCGGCGATGGCAATTCCTGCCAGGAATTGGAAGCCCAACTGAAGACCGCTTCCGGCGACGCCACCCTGCACGAAAAGCTTATCCAATGTTACTTCCAATCTGAGATTCGCGCCGGTTCCCAATCCGAGCGGGCCGGGATAGAAAAGAGCCGGGCTGAACAAGTGCTTTGGCTTGTGCAACACGCGCCGGAAGAGAGCCTTGCCGGCTCGCCGCTGGCAACCATCGAAAACTATTTTTATCCGGAGGATTACGTAAGGATCAAGCAAGCCTGGATGGACCAGGTGCAAGCCCACCCCGGCAACGCGAACATACTGCTCCATGCGGCTCATTTCATGAGCGCGCCAGGAGATCAAGAAAAGAAGGAAGAGTTCGCCGCCAGGGCCCACAGCCTGGACCCCAAAAACACCGATGCTGCATCCTTCCTGGCTCAGATCTACGAGTTAAAGATGAACTATGATTCCACCCCAGAACAAAAAGTTCAGCTCGCCAGGCAATCCCTGCAACTGCGCGAAGAGGCCATAAGTATCCTCCCGCTCAAGCGAAGACTTCTGGAGTTGAAAGATGTAGCGACAGATGCCTTCGAATCCGGCGACGATGCCAAAGCGCAGGCTTACGCGGAAGAAATGTTGCGATCTGCCGGACAGGGAGAGTCCTGGAATATCGGCAACGCCGTTCATCAAGGAAATTTACTCTTGGGCAGGCTTGCGCTGAAAAGGGACGATCTGGAGGAGGCGAAAAAACGCCTGCTAGCGGCGGGAAAGACGCCCGGCTCTCCTCAACTTGATTCCTTCGGACCGAACATGTTGTTGGCCAAGGAACTATTGGAAAAGAAGCAAAAGGAAGTCGTGTTGCAATATTTTGACGAATGCGCAAAGTTCTGGCACCAAGACCGATTGGATCAATGGAGGGAGACGGTCAGCCAGGGCAGGATCCCCAATTTTGGGGCCAATCTGTTTTATTGAGGCCCCTCATTCCGGGTCGAGGAATTATATAGATGAACAAAAAATTATTGGCGATCGCGTGGATGGCCTTTTGCGTTCTATGCGCCAGCATGTTCGGGCAAAATCCAACCACCTCCGAGCTGCTGCAAAAAGGGATCTATTTGCAGGAAACCGTGGGCGATTTGGATGGCGCCATCAAGGTCTACAAACAAATTATGCAAATGGCTCGCCAGCCGCGCGCGAACACGGCCCAGGCCGAGTACCGTTTGGGCATGTGCCTGCTCAAAAAAGGCCGGCAGGCGGAAGCCACCGAAACATTTCAAAAGCTCATCAGAGAATACCCCGAGCAGACTGACATCGTGGCTAAGGCGCGTCCGTATGCCGGCAGTGGAGGGCAAGCCGCCGAGACGAGCAGCCCGGTGGGCCACTTCGCGTTTACCTCCACCGGAGCGATGGCAACGACGCGACGCGATCATCATGCGGTCCTGTTGCTGAACGGAAAGGTTCTCATCGTCGGAGGAAACCGTTCTGCTGACGCGGAGTTGTACGATCCGAGAACCGGGAGCTTTCGTGCTACTGGCGCCATGGAGGCGCCTCGGCGGTGGGATACCGCCACCCTCCTGCGCAACGGGAACGTCTTGATCGCGGGAGGAGCTACCTGTTCCACACAGCCCACAGCGGCCGGGTGTGATCTGGCCTCAGCGGAAGTCTATGATCCCGGCACTGAAAGGTTTACCTCCACGGGTGCGATGAGCGTTGCGCGTTCTGTCCACACCGCCACGCTCCTGCCCGACGGGAAGGTGTTAATTGCCGGGGGAGCTAACATCAGCGGCGTTCTTGCCAGCGCAGAGCTATATGATCCGCTCACGGGGAGCTTCACCCCGACGGGAGAGATGACCCAGGCCCGATCGTTTCACACGGCAACTCTGTTGCAAAACGGGAAAGTCTTGATGGTTGGAGGACTGACAACCCGCGGAGGTGGCCATTATGCGGCAATCGCGGAACTTTACGACCCGGCCACGGGCAGTTTTAGTGCTACTGGGTCCATGATCGTGCCTCGAAACATGCATACGGCGACGCTTTTGCCGGATGGGAGGGTCTTAATTGCCGGAGGAGCCAGGGACAATATTCTTCCAACCCCGGCGGAGCTCTATGATCCCTCCACAGGGCGCTTTACCACTGCCTCCTACCTGGCGACTCCCAGGGTGGGGCACACCGCGACCCTGCTTGCCAACGGAAGGGTCCTGATTGCCGGGGGAACCAACAACGTCCGTGGTCCTGATACAAGCTTCACCTATCTGGCCACGGCGGAGCTGTATGATCCCTCCACGGGAAGCTTCACCACGGCAGGCACGATGTCGTACCCTCGAACCCACCATTCGGCGACTTTGTTATCCAGCGGAAAGGTCTTAGTGACCGGTGGGATGGTGCCTCCAGAGGGTGCGCTTGCCACGGCAGAACTCTATACTTTCGTCAACATCGGACAAACTGTCCAATCTGTTCCTGCTGTCTCGAAGCAAGACTCCCCTCTTCCGGTTTCCAGACCCGGAGAATTGAAACTATTACCGGCGCCCTGGAAAGACGGAAAGGTTTTGGAATACACACGAAGAAAGAAAGCGGATTCCACAGGTTTTGAGATCTGGTACTCATACCAATTGTCGAAGAACCACGCCGGCAACTGGTTGCTTGAGGCACACCATACTTCCCTTTTCGACCGGCTTGAGTTCGATCCGCAAACCTTGCAGCCAGTCAGCTTGTTCGAGGCAATGGGAGGCCATTCCTTTCAGCTCAATTATCAGGCGCAGGTCGCCCAGATCATTGAGGGTGATGGTAAGCCTCTGGCACCCATCGCATTAGATGGTCCGGCATTCGACGCAAGAGAAATTCCGGCAATTCTGCCCCGGCTGCCGTGGATAAAAGGTTACAAGGTGACGTTGCCGATATTTTGGAGCGACTCAGGCCGCGTGACCGACTATGAGTTTGCGGTAACCGGAGAAGAGAACATAAAAGTGCCGGCCGGTGAGTTCCACTGCTATCGGATTGAAGAAAATGATTTGACCGACCGAATGTTTGCGTTGGAGACGTTCTGGATCGCAACCGATGCAGCACGCATGATTGTGAAAAACGATCGTGGAGACTGGACCGATGAACTCGCGGTCCTCTCCGCAAGCGGCCCTGAAGAGAAAATTTACCGGGATGAGGAAACCCGGGTTTCATTCAAGGTGCCGGCAGGCTGGAAGTTAGAAAAACCGCCGCGAGGCGAGCAGTTTGTCCGATGGTATTTGACGGATTTGCATTCCTCTGCTTTCGTGACTCTGCGCCTCTTTCCCCATGAGATAGGAGAATTCACGCCGGAGCAGATGCGGTCCGACCTGGAGAAATCGATTGCAACCGGCAAGAACGCCGTCGTCCAGCCGGAAAGTTGGCGGATGCGGCAGATTAACGGATATGCAATAGTCACTTGCGTAGAGGAGTTATACCATTCCCGCTTGCAATACAGGGCCTGGGTGAGAACCGGCACATCGGCAGCGGACATGTTTGGTGATGCTGATACGCCCAGCTTCGACACCCTGTCGCCGGCTTTCGACGCGATCGTTGACAGCCTGGTCATAAAATAAATCGTGGCATCATTCAGAACCATAACGGGAACGGGTCATATTCGCGGGCAGTGGCCGCTTCTGTTGCTGGCCCTGGCTGTGCTTTTGCCCACTGCCTGCGTGCTGTGGCTGATTAATGATGCCATCCGCAACCAGCGCCTGGCGGTGCGGCAGAGGCTGGGCGATGCTTACCAGACTCAACTGTCACTGCTTCGCCAGCAGCTTGACGAGGTGTGGGCACTGAAAGCGAAGAGCCTGGATACCTTTCCCGACGACGCCACCGGCTTTGCAAGGATCGTCAAGTCAGGGCAGGCCGACAGCGCGATTTTTTTGAATTCGGCGGGAGCGCCTGTCTACCCCGCCCCGCCCCGGCCCCTGGCAGTGGACTCTATGGCGGCACAGCCGGAGTGGGGACGCGCGCGCCAACTGGAAGGCACGGACATCGCCGCGGCTGCTTCCGCTTACATCGCGCTGGGAACGGCAACAAAAGAGCCCAATACAGCAGCCCGCGCCTTCCAAGCCGCGGCGCGCTGTCTGGCACAAGCGGGCCAGAAAGACCGCGCCGCAAGCCTGATCATGGAGCACTTTGCCCGCCCGGGCCTGGAACGCGCCACCGACCTGCAAGGGCGCGCCATTGCGGCCGATGCGCTGCTGATGGCCGTCGAGCTGTTCAAGCCCGGCGATCCGCGGCGTGGGGCTGCGGCACAGCGGCTGCATGAGCTCTTGCTCGATTACAACAATCCGGCGATGAGCTCAGCCCAGCGAATCTTCCTCATGAAAGAGCTGCGCGCGCAAAAATTGCCGCCACAATTCCTCGACTTCCCTACGCTCGCCGCGGAAGAGCTGGCCGTGCGCCTGCTTGAAATTCAGCCTAGACCCGCCGGCGATGCCACCGGCTTAAAGCTCAGTGCTCTGCCCGACGTGTGGGTGCTGGCTTCAGCGAATGGACGGGTATGCGGCTTGTTCCATACAGAGAGCGTCGTGAAGCAGACGCGGTGGGCGTTGCTTACGCGCCAGTTGCCGGAAGGTATTCGGGTTGAGGTGCTGCCGCCGGGCAAGAACGCGGATTCCAAGCCTGTCATTCCGAACGAGCCTGCCAGTGACCGGCTTCCCGGATGGCAACTCGCGTTGGTGAACACCGGGCCAGATCCTTTCCAGGAGTTGCAAGACCGCCAGTACGCGCTCTATCTTTGGGTCGCCTTCCTGGTCACCAGCGCGGTGGTTTTGCTGGCGCTGATCGCGGTCCGGCTCATCAGCCGCAGGCTGCGCCTGGCCGGCATGAAGGCTGACCTGGTGGCGGTGGTCTCGCACGAACTCAAGACTCCCCTTTCGTCAATGCGCCTGCTGGTGGATACATTGCTCGACGATTCCGCACCCGATGCGCAGAAAACCCGCGAATACCTGGAGCTGATCTCCCGCGAGAACACCCGGCTCAGCCTGCTGATCGCCAACTTTCTTGCCTTCTCGCGCATGGAGCGCAATAAATACTCTTTTGAGTTTGCGCCGGTGCGCGCGGAAGATGTGGTCCGGGCGGCCGTGAGCGCGGCCGGTGAGCGATTCCACCAACCCGGATGCGAACTGCAGGTAGAGGTCACCCCAAATCTGCCCGAGGTCCGCGCCGACCAGGGCGCCCTGGTGGCGGCGCTGGTCAACCTGCTCGACAACGCCTACAAATATACGTTGGCCGAAAAGCACATCATGCTGCGGGCCTTTGCACAAAACGGTCATGTTTGCCTTGAGGTCCGCGATAATGGCATCGGTATTCCCTCGCAGGAGATAAAAAAGATATTTCATAAGTTTTACCAGGCAGATCAGCGGCTGTCGCGTACCGGAGGAGGCTGCGGACTGGGTCTCAGCATCGTTCATTTCCTGGTCCAAGCCCACGATGGCAGCGTGCAGGTCTCAAGCGAACCGGGAAAAGGAAGCACATTCACAGTCGCATTGGAGGCCATAACATGATTGTGTGGCACAGCCGTCCTCGGCTGTGTGCCGGCGCACGGTATGCAATTAGTGAAGCGGGTGAAACAGATAAGGGTGAGCCGTTGATGAACACAGATCAAGAGCAACATTAGCCTTGGAGAGTGGCATGAAAGGAAACCGTATTCTCATCATCGAAGATGACGCCGCCCTGTTGCGCGGATTGAAAGATAACTTCGCCAGCCGGGGGTACGTGGTTGAGACCGCTACAGACGGAGAAGCCGGACTGGAAAAAGCGCTCGCGGGAAATCATGACTTGGTGCTGCTCGATATCATGCTCCCTAAGATTAATGGATACGAAATCTGCCGCGCCGTGCGCGAGCGCGGCCTGGAGGCGCCCATCATCATGCTGACTGCCAAGGGGCAGGAAGAAGACATCATTCTCGGTCTCCATCTGGGGGCCGACGATTATGTGACCAAGCCCTTCCGCATTCGGGAATTGCTGGCGCGAGCAGAGCGCTTGCTGAAGCACCGCGAGACCAAGCCCGCGGAAGTCTATCGCTTCGGCGATTGCCAGATGGACCCGGTAGCCCACAAGCTGACTCGCAACGGCCGCGAGGTGGAACTCACCACGAAGGAATTCCGCTTGCTCGAATATTTCGTCGCGCGCCAGGGACGCGCCCTGACCCGCGACGACATCCTGAACGCCGTCTGGGGCCACTCAGTCATAGTAACCGCACGCAGCGTAGACCGCTGCGTGACCACGCTACGCGCCAAGATCGAAAAAGACCCGCGCCGTCCCCAGTGGATCCATACCATTCGCGATATCGGGTACCGCTTCGAAGAAGCGTGAGCTGACAGCACTCAGCATTCAGCCCCTGGAACAGCTACAAGTTGCAAGCTACAAGCTAAAGACAAGATTGACCGCGGAGGCGCGGAGACGCGGAGGTTTGCTTGTGTCTTGTTTCTCTGTTGGGCCGTTTTCCGGATGTCCCTTGGGGCTTGGAGCTGCGAACTGGGAGCTGGTTTTGCTGGCAACCGGCAACTGGATACTGGCCACTGTTCCCCACTGGCAACGCCTCATATTTACTGGCGAAATCGGCGTCGAGGGGGACTTGGAATGCAACTCTCAGGAATTCTCAGTCGTCCTGACCTGAAGCTGGGAGCTGTTTCCGAATTATCAAAGAGCTCAAGAGCAATGCCCGATCCAGCATGACCTGCAATCGGAAAATTATCAATGATGTGATATCAAAATGCGGTTTTCATGGTTCAGCACGAAGCTGGAAGGGACAAGTGCTTACCGCGGATTGCGCGGATTGAATCATTGAGTCATCGGATCATTGGGTTATTGAATTATCATGCTCTTGCGATGGCTTTCTCCTCACCCCAGACCCTGCTGATCGACGCTGACGATACCCTGTGGGAGAACAACATCTATTTTGAGCGGGCGGTTGCGGATTTTACCTCGTTTCTCAATCACCATGAATTCACGCCGGAGCAGGTGCGGGAGAAGTTGAATGATGTGCAGCGCGAGTGCATCCGCAAGCAGGGGTATGGGCTGAACAGTTTTGTGCAGTCGCTGGTGGATACTTTCGAGCATCTATCGGTCGAGCCGTTGACGCCGGCGCTGCATGAGACTATCCACGGGTTTGCGCGGGCCATTGCGGAGCACCCTATCGAGATTATCCCCGGCGTGGAAGATACGCTGGCTTACCTCAGTTCACGCCATCGCCTGATCATCGTAACCAAAGGCGACCCACGGGAACAATCGGGCAAGATCAACCGGTCTGGGCTGCAACGGCACTTTCAATCGGTCGAGATCGTTGCGGAAAAAGATACGCCTGCTTACATGACGATTGTCCAAAAACACAACCTGCAACGCGGCCTTACCTGGATGGTGGGAAACAGCCCGAAATCTGACATCAACCCGGCGCTGCTGGCCGGCCTGCATGCCGTGTTTGTGCCCCATGACAACACCTGGATCCTGGAGCACGAAGAGCTATGCCAGCCACCCGAAAGCTGCCGGTTACTGGTGCTCGAACGTTTTACCCAGCTTTGTGAGAATTTTTGAGAAAGAGCAATTAGCACTTAGCATTTAGCACTTAGCATTTAGCCCCTAAGCATTCTTGTGAGGTCGGGGTGCTGAGCTAAGAGCAATTCACCCGAAGTGGAAAGACGATTTTTCCAGGCGCTCCGCTTTGCTGCGCGCGCGGGCCTGCGGCAGCAAGGAAATTGGGGCTTTGCTTTGCTACCTAGGACTTACGTCGCTGGGCTAACTAATGCCGCCCCATTCGGGGCTGGCGGCTTTTTAGGTCCATCCCTCGGCATTAACCAAATGGGAACCCGTGGCTCGCGCTTTGTTATTAATTCAGCAATACTCTTATTTATCTTGTAAGTGGTTCATCTTAATCGTCCCGGGAGCAATGACAACGAAATCCACACAATCGCGGCTTCTTCTGCTTACTTATCGCTGTCTCGCAGAGCTGGGGCCAATGCTGGCAGGGGAGCGTGATTTCAATGAAGCCGCTCACACCATGCTGCGCGCCATGATGGAAGCGGTGGGAGCGCGCGAAGGAGCGCTACTTACTTTTTGCCAGAAGCCGCCACAGCTCAAGGTTGCCGCCTGGAGAGGCTATGCTCTTTTTCCCGAAGCGGGATTCATGTCGCTGAACTCCCGGCAGGTGCGCGCGCTCGAGACCGAGCCTGGTCCGGTGAATGTGGCGGCGCATGAATACGAAAAATTTCTAAGCTCTTACGGCAATGTGGCTCCTGAGCTGTTCAAGTGCATCCTGCCGCTGCGGGTGGGAGCCAGGCTGGCGGGAATCGTCGGCCTGGGTTGCCGCGTGGAAGAAAATCCCGCGAGAGGCAAGGCTTGCTATGATGCGGAAGAACTCGAGGCGCTGGCCGCCTTTTCGCACTACGTGGCATTGGCCGTACACAACCATAACCTTACGGAATCTTTGCAGCGTGGAGTGGTGGAGCACCTGCACCTGCTGGATTCAGTGCATAAGTTTTGCGATCAGGCGATGGAAGTTTTCGCTTCCGCCATCGACGCCAAGGAATATCGCAGCAGCCAGCACTCATTGCGCGTGGGGCGCTATGCCGCGGCCATGGGATCGGCGCTGGGCCTCAATTCCAATGAAGTTGCCGAGCTGCGCGCGGCGGGCTATCTGCACGATATCGGCAAAGTGGCCGTCGACAAGCGCCTGTTCATGAAGGCGGCGCCGCTGGACCCGCTGGAATTCCGAGAAGTGGCCGACCACACGGTGGTGGGGCATCGCATCGTCTCGGGAATCCGCTTTCCCTGGCCGGGGATTGCCGACGTGGTGCGCTGGCATCATGAGCGCTCCGATGGCTCGGGATATCCCGACAACCTGCACGACGGCGAGATTTCACAGACTGTACGAATCATCGCCGTGGCTGACACCTTCGATGCTATGACCAGCGATCGGCCTTACCGTAAAAACATTCCATTGGAGAAGGCGCTGGGCGACATCGTACGCAACTCGCCATCGCAACTTGACGCAGATGCGGTCCATTCGTTGCTCAAACTGGTGCGAGGTGAAGCCGTAGGCTATGGGCCGCGCTTTCTCGATGCGCAGGTAACCTGCAATATCGCTCCCGCGGTGGTTGACCGCCTCACCACCGACCTGAAAATCAAAGCCAGCCACGCGCGCTCATATTCCGCCTGAAGCAGTTGCCGGTCGCCGGCCGCTGGAACTGCGGCGCGATGAATTTACACCTAATTTACATTTTGTTGACAATTTCATAATTCCGCCGTCTCATTATCTTATCGTCCCATTTCTCTCTGAAACTTACATCTTCAAATAACTCTCAAGGAGCTTATATGAAAAATCCCCTGGGTGTGGTTTTCATCATTTCAATCCTGTTGGTCACAAGCGCAATGGGAACGTCGAAGGCGCAACTTCGAAACTCTAGAGTGCAACCTGCTCTTGCCGATGAGGATGGGCCCGACCCGATGTGTCCTCCTAATCCTATCGATAACCCGCACTGCATTCCCTGGTAGTGCTCTCATGGCGCGCTCATTCAATATCAGCGGGAATGAGCAGAACTATATTGCCGATGGCGGAACTCCGCGAGCGGTCGTACAATCTCCCGGAGTTTCCGCCACAAGTAACATTCGGATTGCACGGCATTATCGGCGACGGCACCATTGCACCAGCATTTTGCATGCAATGACCGTTAGTCAATCACAAAACAGATAGCGCTACAGTTTGGTATAGCTTGCATAAGAAAGCGTGGGGCAGCTGCCACGCGACAGCTACTCAAATTGAATCGCTATCCAAAAACCGCGTGGTCTTGACAAAACTTGAAGGTTCCCCGGAGTCATTCGATGAGGCGGCATCCATCGATCATCTCGCTCACTCTATTGTTTTTGCTGACTTTTCCTGCCTTCGCTGACACAGCGCATGACCCGGCGATTGTCACCCCTGCAATTTCTTCTGACGAGCTCGAACCTGGAGTCGTGGTGGAAGAGGTCAAGAAGAATTCTGAAGGAGAAAAAGCGGGCATCCAAATCGGCGACGTGCTGCTGGGCTGGGTGCGCGGGGAAAACAAAGGAGAAGTTGAGTCTCCATTCGATCTGCGCCAGATCGCAGTTGAGCAAGCGTCCAAGGGAGCAGTGACTCTTGTCGGCTTAGCGGGTGCTGAGCGGCGAAGCTGGGTCTTGGGATCCGATACCTGGGGCATTGTCGCGCGTCCGAATCTTTCGCAGAGCCTATGGCCGATTTACCTTGAAGGCCAGGAATTGGCCAAAGCGGGCAAGCTGAATGAAGCCGCCGAACATTGGGGAGACGCCGCGATCGCGGCGCAAAAGAGCCAATCTGCCTGGCTGGGCTCGTGGTTCCTATTTCATGCCGCCGATGTGCTGGCCAGAGCGCGAAAATGGAATGAGGCTGACGCTTTTTACCAGCAAGCTATTGATCAGGCGAAAAATGCCGAACCTGTGTTCAAGGCGCAATTGTTTCAGGAGTGGGCCAGGACCTACGAGTATCGAAACGACTGGGCAAACGCCGAAAAATACCATCAACAGTCATTGCTGGAGAGGCAGAGGTCGGGCGGCAACAACATGCTGGTCTCAGTAAGCCTCGACTATCTAGGCCTGGTGGCCTGGGGACGAGGCGATCTGGCCAAGGCCGAGCAATATTACCGCAAGGCCCTGGCTATTCAAGAGGAGCTTAGTCCCAGCAGCGTTTATGTCGCACTGAGCTTGAACAATCTGGGAATCCTCTCCTATGAGCGTGGTGACATGGCCAGGGCAGAGGAGTATTACCGCCGCGCTCTGAGGCTGCAAGAGATGATCTCCGCAGACAGCAGCAATCTTGCCGCGACACTCGCCGATCTTGGCAAGATTGCTGGTGATCGCGGCGAACTGGCGAAAGCCGGAACTTATTATCAGCGGGCGCTAACGATCATGAAGAAAGTGGCTCCCGAAAGTATCTCTACGGCAAGCGTCCTCAGCCACCTTGCAGGTATTTCTTTAGAAAGAAACGATCTGGCTCAGGCCGAAAACTATGAGAGGCAAGCTTTCACGCTCCGACAGAAACTGGATCCTGGGGGTCTCGATGTTGCGTCAAGCCTCGACGAGTTTGGAAATATTGCCAGGCATCAGGGTGATCTGACCCAGGCCGAGGAGTGTTACCGGCAAGCTTTGGCAATCTGGGAAAAACTCAATCCGGGGAGCAAGTCCCATGCTGAAACCCTGGCTGCTCTGGCGGGTGTCATGCGCGAGAAACAGCAACCGGACACCGCAATACAACTTTACCAACAGGCGCTCGGCATCATGGAAAGCCAAACCGCGCGCCTGGGCGGTGCGGATGAGGATCATTACCGCTTCCGCGCCAAGTTTGCCAATTACTATACAGACTACGCTGATTTGCTGATTGCCCAAAAGCGGCCTGAGCTCGCCTTTGAAGCGCTGGAACGCTCGCGAGCCCGGACTCTGCTGGAAACACTGGCTTCAGCCCATGTCAATATTCGCAATGGGGTGGATAGCTCTTTGCTGGAACAGGAACGCCGGTTGCGAGAAGCCATGACCGCAACTTACGGCGACCGCATACGACTGCTGAGCGGCGAGCACACAGAACAACAAGTCGCCGGCCTTGACCAGGAAGCAAAAAAACTGCTGGCGCGATATGACGACGTGGAAGGGCAGATTCGGGTAAGCAGTCCCGCCTACGCGGCCCTGATCCAACCACAGCCCTTGAGCACAAAAGAAATTCAGAAAGAGCTACTGGGTGAGAACACTCTGTTGCTGGAATACTCACTGGGCAAAGAACGCAGCTATGTTTTTGCTGTTGGCGCCAATTCGTTGATGGTCTATCAACTACCAAAACGCGCAACCATCGAGCAGGCCGCGCAGCGCGTCTACGATTTGTTGAACGCACCGAATCGCCGCGACAGAATTCCACATGTCGATGCCGGGGCGGAATACTCGGAGGCGGCGGCACGGTTGAGCCGCATGCTGCTGCAACCTGTGGCCAGCCAGTTGGGAAGAAAACGTCTGTTGATTGTAGGGGACGGCGCGTTGCACTATGTTCCCTTTTCAGCGCTGCCATCCCCCGGCAAATGGCAAGAGCCATTGATGGTGCGGCACGAAATCATCAATTTGCCATGCGCCTCAGTCTTGTCGGCGTTACGGCAGGAGAGAATGGGACGAAAAGCGGCCCCTCGGGCAGTTGCGGTGCTTGCCGACCCTGTTTTTGATATCCAGGACGTGCGCGTCAAAGGGACTGCAAGCAAAGACCGGAGCGAGAGCAACACAACAAGGCGGGGCATGGAAGAAGAGATGGAAGAAGAATCCCTGGCTGCCGATTCTTTGACTCGTTCGGTGGCTGACATCGGTGTGGCAGCCAAAGGAACGGTTTACCTGCCCAGGCTGCAGCTTACGCGGCAAGAGGCCCGCAGCATTCTCGCAGCGACACCGCCGGGGCAAGCAATGCCCGCACTGGATTTTAAAGCGAGCCGTGCAACCGCTCTCAGTCCAAGCCTGGCGCAATATCGCATTGTGCATTTTGCCACCCACGGCCTGGTCAATAGCAAACACCCTGAGTTATCAGGGTTAGTGTTGTCATTGGTAGACGAGCAGGGCAGACCGCAGAACGGCTTTCTGGGCTTGCAGGATATATATAACCTGAACCTGCCCGCGGAACTGGTAGTGCTGAGCGCATGCGAAACCGGGCTGGGGAAGAATATCCAGGGCGAAGGATTGATCGGGCTGACGCGCGGCTTCATGTATGCCGGGGCGAGCCGGGTGGTGGCCAGCTTGTGGAAGATTGACGACCTGGGGACAGCGGAGTTGATGGGCGAATTCTACCGGGCCATGGAACAGCAGGGGATGCGGCCGGCGGCAGCGTTGCGCGCAGCCCAGATCCATATGTGGAAACAAAAGCGCTGGAGTTCCCCTTATTATTGGGCCGCGTTCCAGATACACGGAGAGTGGAAGTGAAAGAATCGAATCATCGTTCATTGAATGAATTGCAAGAATGAAAATCTATTTGGCTACGCGGAAATAATAGGTTGCAACCTCTTCACCACCTGCGCCCGTGCTTAGAAGTTTCAATGTGTAGTCTCCCGGCTGCAGCTTGTCGGCCGGGACAGCCGCGATGATTGTCGTGCCTTGTCGCGCAACAACATCGCTCCATAGAGCGGGGCGCTCGGGGGTTTCCAAAGCCGCGCGATAACTCCGATCACTGGCTGAATCAGGCAATGCCAGCCGGAATTCGACCTGTCTTGCTCCCGGCGGCAGAGCGAGCAAGGCGCCGCCGCCGCCTCGAACCAAGCCCGGCTCCAGAGCGAACGATATTTGGGTGTAATCATTCGACGGTTGCTGCTGAGAAACAGAATGGTTCTTCCATATCGGTAAAAGGAAGACGATAAGCGCAACCACTGCGGCAACCGACGCGATGGCGAAAACAAGCCGCCTCGGACCTGGAATAAATGCCAGCGACCCAGGTTTGCGCGATTGGGAGGCGTTGCGCGCGGCCTGCTGCAAGAGCCGGGCCTGGTCTATGCGGGCGCACCGGGCGGGAGAATTCAGGTAGACCTCGGTAAATCGAGGGAGCAGACGCTCCTCCAGGTCCCCGCGAACGTAGCGCATAATCATGTCGTCCTCGGTAGCGGATACCTGCTCGAAAAACGACGGGTCATGCGACAAATGATCTTCTACGCTCGAGCGCTCTTCCGCGGTCATGTCGTCCAGGAGATAGCGGATGATCTGCTCATCGGTCGCTGGCGGCATCTTGAACTGTTCTCCTATTTTCATGCTTCCTGAATCTATATATCTCTGTATATATCTATGAATATCTATGAGCCAAACACCACATATGTTTCATGATTTCTTCGACACGGAAGTGCTGGCCCTGATGCTCGCCAGCTTCTCCAGCCGCTTGCGAAGACGGTGAACGCGGAGCCGCAGCGCGCCCGGCTCTAATCCGGCCTTTTTTCCCCAAGCTTCGCCATTGCCTTCCACGTAGGCCATCAACATTTCAAACTCATCGCCCGGCAAGTCACGCAGACATTGCGTCAGAAAAACTGCCTGTTCGCTTGGATTCAGATTGCGAAACGAAGGCTGCGCAGGGATCGCTTGCTGATCTTCGAAATGCTCGGGCAAGGGCTCCGGCTTGCGGGTGCTCCAGCCCTCACGAACCAGGTTCCGGGCAATGCCAAAAAAATAGGCGGCAGGATCGCCGACGGTAATTTTCTGGCCCTCCTGGAGCCTGACAAAGCCACGCTTCAAGGCCTCCTGAGCCAGGTCTTCCGGCTCCGCCGTCCGGTTCCACTCAAAATAACGGACCAGCTTGCGATAGAGCTCGACATACTTTTCTTCAGCCTTGCGAGAATCCGAATCGAAGATGGCAAGCAACTCCGTACGCGAGAGCGGGACAGGTTTGCATTCTTCAGCAGACATTGCCACTCCCTGCAGGCCAAGCTCCGCGTTTGTGCCTGCACATGACCTGCGAGGCCGTTTTCAGGCGATCTTGCTGGAAGCGGTGACGAGAATAGCCGCAATTGGACATCTTGGACGAATGCACCGGGAACTTATCTCATTTTATCGAGAAATGCTCGTTCCCGCGTGATGCTATACAAGCACCATGAAAAATGTTATGAAACCTGCATGGATTTGTCTGCCCTTGCCTTCTTGCCCACTCCCCGAATCAGCTTACCGGGCGGCTTTGACGTTAACCTGCAGATCCTGCTGCGCTGGGTGCACTTTATTGCCGGCATTACCTGGCTGGGATTGCTCTACTTCTTCAACCTGGTCAACATTCCATTCATGAAAGAGATCGAGGGCCCCGCCCGATCCAAAGTTGTGACCGCGCTGCTGCCGCGAGCGCTGTGGTGGTTCCGCTGGGCCGCGGTGGTAACCGTTTTGGCCGGCATCTGGTACTGGATGATGATTGTTCATACCGACGCTCACAATGGGCAAGCCAACGGAGGCATGGCCATCGGAAGTTTTTTCGCTATCTGGACGGCGGTCTTCGCGATAGAGATGGGGATGCTGATGAGCCCTGCAGAGGCTCTCAAGAAAGGTCCTGTGCTGGGAGTGGTGATGGGCGTTAGCGTCGTCGTGGCCGGCTACCTTTACCTGGCATTGAACTCACACGGCTGGGAGAGTAATCACCTGCTCTCCATCGGCATTGGCGGCGGGTTGGGCTGGTTCATGCTGCTCAACGTGTGGGGACTCATCTGGCGCGCGCAGAAAAAAATTATCCGCTGGACCAACGAAAACGCCGCCAATGGAACTCCGGTACCGGCCGAAGCGGCGAAGCTGGGACGAATGGTCTTCCTGGTGTCGCGCATAAATTTTGCGCTCTCGTTCCCCATGCTGTTTTTTATGGCGGCGGCGAGTCATTATCCGATGTTTTCGGGGCAGTTCTCGGTTCTCAGTTCTCGGTTCTCAGTGGGATAGCATTCAGCACTCAGCTCCTAAAAGCAGCATTTAGCACTTGGCACTTGGCATTTGGCATTTAGCCCTTAGCGAGCGTTCATGGCTACAAAGGGTGGGAAAACTTGAACTTCCCAGTCCAAATTTTTTAGGGGCCAAATGCTAACTGCCAAGTGCTTAGGAACGATCTCAACTTTGGCGAATCGCTGAGCCTCTCGCAGTTGGACAGGAGACCTTTTTCGCCAAAGGAGAAATACGTCGTAAATTATTGATAATAAAGGAATAATTGTTTCTCCATGCCAGATATGTAGAGGGTTCGGAAACGTGCCTCCGCACAACTTTTCACTTCCGCCGGGTTTTAATATGGGATAGAGTTCCGTCGGACGGAACGGTTTACGAGGTGTATATGCAGCGTCGCTCGCCGAGCACGAAATCCACCCTGCTCATGAAATTCACCCTTCTATTAATTGTGTTGGCGCTCAGTTTAGGCGCTTCGGTTCTCATCGGCGCCGATAAAAAGAAAAAATCAAACAACAAGGCTTCGGGGCAATCGAGCGCGGCCGCCAGCGTTCCGCAGATGGACGAAGAAAAGCGGGCGCTGCATGTGCTGAACCGGCTGACCTTTGGCCCGCGCCCCGGCGACGTTGACCTGGTGAGCAAGACGGGTGTGGATAAATGGATTGAGCAGCAGCTTCATCCTGACACCATCGATGACTCGGCCCTGGGAGCACGCTTGGCGCCGCTCCGCACCCTGAATATGAGCACCAAAGAGATCGTTGAGACCTTCCCGACTCCGCAGGCCATTCAGGCCATTGCAACCGGAAGAATGGACCTGCCCTCGGACCCAACCAAACGGGCCATCTATGAGGCCGCCGTGGCTAACTACAAGGCCGCGCAAGAACGAAAGAATGACAACAACGGCCAGCAAGGGAACGGCCAGGGGGGCACAACGCAAAACCAGCAAGCGGAAGACGCCAATGGTCCCAACCCAAGCATGGCAGACCCGAACAATAGTAATGACATGGCAGCCAAGGCGAAACGAGAGGAGCGCCAGGAGTCGCGCATGTATGCCGAGCTGAAGGCGCAGGAAATTCTGGATATGCAGCCCGACCAGCGTTACGAGGCCATCATGAAGCTTTCACCGCAGGAACGCCAGGTGATGCTGCGCTCATTCAACAACAATAACGGTGACCGGCAGCAGCTTCTCAACGATCTTTCCCCGCAACAGCGGGAGACCCTGATGGCGCTGACCAATCCGCAGCAGGTGGTTGCGCTGGAGCTGCAGGAAGGCAAAATTTTGCGCGCGGCCTACAGCGAACGGCAACTGGAAGAGGTGATGACCGATTTCTGGTTCAACCACTTCAACGTTTTCATCAACAAAGGCCCGGACCGGTACCTGATCACCAGCTACGAACGCGATGTGATTCGTCCCCATGTATTCGGAAAGTTCAAAGACCTGTTGCTGGCTACGGCGCAGAGCCCGGCCATGCTCTTCTACCTGGATAACTGGCAGAGCGTAGGACCCAACTCCGATGTGGCGCAAGGCCGAGGCGGGAACGGAAACCGGCGGCGGCAAAATGGAAATTTTCGCCGTAAACAGAACCAGGCAAAAAACAAAGGCCAGCAGCAACAGCAGCGCCGTGGACTCAACGAAAATTACGCCCGCGAGATCATGGAGCTGCACACGCTGGGTGTAGACGGCGGCTACACGCAGAAAGACGTGACCGAGCTGGCCAAGATCCTGACCGGCTGGACCATCGACCAGCCGCAGCGCGGCGGCGACTTTGTATTCAACGAACGCTGGCACGAGCCCGGCAAGAAAGCTCTCCTGGGACAGACATTCAAGGAAGATGGACAAAAAGAAGGTGAGCGCGCTATTGAGCTGCTGGCCAGGAATCCTTCCACAGCCAATTTCATCTCGCGCAAGCTGGCGATGAGGTTCGTCTCAGATACTCCTCCCCAGGCGCTGGTCGATCGCATGGCGCAGACCTTTCTCAAAAGCGACGGCGACATTCGCGAGGTGTTGCGCACCATGTTCAAATCGCCGGAATTCTGGTCTACGGACTCTTACCGCGCCAAGGTCAAAACCCCACTGGAGTTTGTGGTTTCTTCCGTACGCGCCACTAATGCTGACGTGACCAACGTGCAGCCGCTGGTGCAGACGCTCAATCGCATGGGAATGCCTTTGTATGGCATGCAGCCGCCTACCGGTTATTCAATGAAACAAGATGTATGGGTTAATTCGTCGGCGCTGCTCGATCGAATGAACTTTGCCCTGGCCCTGGGCGGTGGCAGGTTGAACGGCATTCAGATC
>DASREY010000136.1:0-3276 GCA_035651775.1 Terriglobales bacterium | reverse complement strand
GCGCCAGGGCGTGGAGTTGATTACGTCGGGCGAATTGCGCGTGGTGGATATCCAAGGGCATGACGTGCCGCACAATGGGGTTGCGCAAGGCGAAATCCTCGCCCGGGGTAACGTGGTGATGGCTGGCTATTACAACGATCCGCAAGCGACCGAGCGCGCCTTTCACGGCGGATGGTTTCATACCGGTGACGCGGCCGTCGTGCACCCGGATGGTTACGTGGAAATTTGCGACCGCTTGAAAGATGTCATCATAAGTGGCGGCGAAAATATTTCTTCTGTCGAAGTGGAAGGCGTGCTTCTGAAACACCCTGCCGTGCAGGAGGTGGCAATCGTCGGATTCCCGCATGAAAAGTGGGGCGAAGCGCCGCACGCATTTGTGGTCCTGACGGAAGGCGCTAGCACTGACGAACACGAACTACGCGAGTTTGCGCGGACGCATCTGGCGCATTTCAAAGCGCCGCATGGTGTGACCTTCATCAAAGAGCTGCCGAAAACCGCGACCGGCAAAATTCAGAAATATATTTTAAGAGCGCGGCGTCCTGCGATCTCTCCGCAGTAAGTACACATTCAGTAATCAATATCATCCGCACGCTTAAAGACCGACCGATATCGGAAACGGACATTGCAGCCGATGCCCTCAATCATTCTTATGAGGCAAGTCGCGGCGCTCTCAGTTAGTCAACTATCACAGCAGCACTAGTGAGTGGCGGTCAAAGTCCGGCCCCGTCTCCGTAGGAGAAATCCCTACGCAATAGCTCAATCCGCAGCGCGACAGACATTTTAGAAGTGGAAAACAGTAGCGCATGGGAACCTGAGCAGCGTTCGCTCATAAACGAACAGGGCAGCCCATTCAAACCGAGCTGCACTCCTAGCGCATACCCAACCGCAGCTGGGAATACTTCGACTGTGACACAGCAATGCCATAGGTAACATCCCTAATCCCAGGGGTAACAACCTCGCAACCTTTCCATCATTGTCGGTTGATCGTCGCTTGATGATCGTGCCTAACGAAAGACCAATAGAACGGTTACTCACAAGGCATCGAGCATCATGAACTCTTCCTATTCCAATTTTAAGCTGAATTTCGACAAGCGTGTAGTTGCCATCCGTGGGCTCGCGTCGATACTGATTCTCTTGTTCGGTCAAACTGTCTTTAATGCATCAGCGCAAACTCTTAGCAGTAACGGCGGTGACAACGGTACGACTGAGACCTTGCGTTTTGAGGCAGAAGCGACGCAACTGCAAGAACTGCTTGCTTCCTATGATATTGTTAACGACCTCAACGCTAGCGACGGTGCACTGGCAGTTCTGAACGCTGCTGTTCCGGGTCAATCTGTTACTTACAAGGTAGTGATACCAGAGCCCGGAACTTATGAGATAGCAGTTGGCATTAAAACTGGAAACAATCGAGGCCGCTTTCAGTTCTCGATTGAGGGAGAAGATTTCGGTGCGGTGCAAGAAGGCTATTCAGTGATTCCTGATTGTGAGCATCGCGTTGTTGCCACCACGGTGACGTTTTATAGCCCTGGCGAGAAAGCATTCACGTTTTCCATCATTGGCCGCGATCGACGAAGCTTGGGTTATGGTTTGGAGTTGGATTATATCGACCTGAGGCCAAGGATTGGTTTTGCCAGTGAGCTATCGTCTCAGGCTTTGACGCAGCTTCCGCAACACGCCGTTGCCGGCGCAGGGGATGGATTGTGGGAACAATATGGGGTCGCCTCCACTGGCGTGACTCTGCGCTGGAAAGTTTTTATGCCAGCCGATCCCGGCCCACACCCAGCTGTCATTGTTCTTCACGGAGGTGGGTTCAAATCAGGCACTGCGGGACCCGATTTTGTAAGCAAGGATTTGGCGGCAGCCGGCTTCCTCGCATTATCAACTGAGTACCGGCTGGCGCCTCCGCATATTCTTATGAATGAGGCTGACCATGGTCCCGTAGGCCAGGACTCAGTTATTCCAGTCGATGATGGCCACTACCCGGCGCAAAACCTCGATGTCCAAATGGCCATACGAGCAGCCCGTGCCGATGCCCGTTGTAACGGGCTTGTTTATGGGATAGGCGGTTCGGCTGGTGGCAGCCATGTTCTTTATGCCATGGCAACAGGCGTTCCGGGTGACGATCAGTTCGATCTGGGCGTCTCATTGAGCGCTCCAGCTAAACACGACGACGTAGCATGGTTACAGGAGCCCTGTGTTAGTAGTGAAACCTGCCCGCGATCCGCGATCGAGAATTACGTTGGGATCGCTGCCGGCTCAGCTTTGAGTAATTTGCCGCAGATTTCGGTCGCGTCCCCCACGACCTACATCAACTCAGGGTTACCACCCCTCTTTTTTCTCTACTCTGATCATGACGCGAGCGCTCTGGAAACTCTTCAGCGCCCCGCCCTAACCAATGCGTTGCAAGCAGCAGGCATAACCGAGAGCACGGCCGCCAGACCGCGAACCAGTAAGTATAAACAGCTCCTGGTTCCAACTGGTGAGGGCACGTACCACGCCTTCCAGTTCTGGAATTTGCCGATAAACCTCATATCCGGAAGTCCCTTGACGAAAGATGTGATCATCGCATGGCTCCAAGCAGGGCCGCCAGGTGCAACTACTACGCCCACACCTACCCCTGCAGCTACGATTACCCCGACACCAACAGCTACTGCCACGCCAAACTCCACACCGATGGCACCGGCCATCACGTTGCAGCCCGGCAACAGGTCCGTAACAGAAGGATCGAGTGCTACTTTTAACGTCAGGGCTGTCGGGGATACCCCATTAATCTATCAATGGCGCAAGAATGGCTCGGACATTGCAGGTGCCACCGCTTCGTCTTATACAACGCCAGTCACCGTCGCAGCTGACAATAACAGTCTGTTTTCAGTCGTGATAACGAACGGGGTCGGGAACGTGACCAGTAATGATGCGAAACTTATTGTAAAGACGCCGCCCACGATCACCTCGCAGCCTCTTAACCAAAGGGTTTCAGCCGGTCAGACGGCCACGTTCGACGTTACAGCCAGCGGGACGGCGCCATTAACCTACCAATGGCGCAAGAACGGAATCGATATTACTGGCGCAACCACGCGAACTTATACGACTCCGCCGACCACCGGCACCGATAACAAGTCAACTTACGCTGTAGTGGTGACTAACGCCGTTGGAAGCGCGACGAGTAACGATGCTCGCCTCAATGTGAGGTAAAGAACGCGTTTACTCCCATTGATGTCCAATCGCGTCCTCGAGAGAGTCACTCTGCGTCAAGCTGATTGGAAAGATGAATAGTTA
>DASREY010000135.1:0-7983 GCA_035651775.1 Terriglobales bacterium | reverse complement strand
GCGGTAGAAATCGTGAGCTTGCCTCCTATAGGCATTGCGTCACGCGCGTTCACTGCCAGGTTCATGACCACCTGCTCAGTCTGCCCGGGGTCAGCCTTGACCCTGCCCAGATCGGAGGCAAGCTGGGTATGAAGATGCACGTCTTCTCCCAGCAGCCGGCGCAAGAGCCGCTCCATGGTCGTGACCACCTGGTTCAGGTCGAGGACTTTGGGGGCAAGCACTTGCTTGCGGCTGAAGGCCAGCAGTTGACGGGTCAAAGCGGCGGCGCGGTCGGCAGCCTTTTTTACTTCTTCCACTTCATTGCGCAGCGGATCGCCTTCCTTCACCTGGTCGAGCATGAGTTCGCTGTAACCCTTGATGACGGTAAGAAGATTGTTGAAGTCGTGGGCTACGCCGCCGGCCAGGCGGCCCACGGCTTCCATCTTCTGTGACTGGCGCAGTTGCTCTTCCAGCGCGCGGCGCTCGGTCACGTCTTCGGCAATCATTTCAAAGCTTTCGACTTCCCCGTTTTCGTTGAAGATGCCCCGTCCGCTCAGGCGCACCTGAATGATCTTGCCGTCTTTCCGCTTCCAGCGGACGTCAACCCCGGAAATCCTGTCCGAATGCCTGTGCTCTCGCAGCAACCCCTCCCGTTCGCCGGAATCGGCATAGACCTCGGTGGAAAGCTTGAGGGCAAGCACCTCATCTACCGACTCATATCCCAACATGGCCACCAGGGCAGGATTGACGTCAATGAAATAGTCCTGCAGGTTGGAGCGGTAGATGCCGTACACCGCGCTCTGTACCTGGGAGCGGTAACGCGCCTCTGACCGGCGCAATGCCTCTTCATCTCGCTTGCGGCGCACAGCGTTGGAAATGTGCTGGGAGACAAAAGTGAGAATTTCTTTTTCCCGTTCTCCGAAGCGCTTTTCTTCCGAATAACTCTGTAAAGCCAGGACCCCGAAGACGTTGTCCGCAGTTTTGAGAGGCACACCCAGCCAGTCAATGGAAGGAGACCCCACCCGTTCCACTTCGCCCCGGCGAGCGAGCTCGCGTTCCTGGGCAATGGAATTCAAGTAAGGCTGGCCGGTGCGTACGACGTACTCCGTCAATCCCCTGCCGGGCTTATGCGCGGCCGGCGCAAGGTTATGCTCATCGACGAAGTAGGGATAGGCCAGCATCTGTTTGCGGTCATCAAGCAGAGCAATGTAGAAGTTGCGGGCATAAACCAACTCGGAGAGAATGCGGTGAATAGCGGCAAAGAGTTCATCCAGGTCGCGGGCCGAATTGGTTTTTTCCGCAATTCGGTAGAGGGCCGCCTGCAACTGCTCGCCCCGTTTGCGTTCGGTGATATCGAAGGCGGTGCCCAGCATCGCCATTTGCCCTTCAAAGGAAATAAGGCTGGCGCTGAAATCAAGCCAGCGGATTTCTCCCTGCTTGGTGATCAGGCGGTACTCGGAGGCTGGAGCAGGCAAGCCGCGCTGGCGATTCTCAAAACGCTCCTTCACAAAGGCGCGGTCATCGGGATGGATAATCTCCCACGGGTCCAATTTCATGATTTCTTCGCGGCTATACCCGGAGATGACCTCGGTAGCGCGATTGCAGAACAGGAACCTGGTGCCTTCGTGGATATAGATCGCCGAAGCCGCGGTTTCGGCAACGGCGCGGAATTTGCTCTCGCTTTCTCGCAGCGCCTCTTCCGCGTGCTTACGCTCCGAGGCTTCGATGGCCAGAGAGACCAGATCGGCCATGGAACCGGCAAAATTCTCTTCGTCCAGGGTCCAGCTTCGCTTGCTTCCGGTGTGGGCGGCACTGAAGACGCCCAGCATCTTTCCACCCACGCGAATTGGCGCTTCCAGCAGGGCGGCGGTGCTGTCCTGGACAAGATGAAGACTGTAAAACTCCTGAGTGCGAGGATCGGAGGCGGCATCCTCGGCATCGATGGTGCGCTCTTCAGCCAGCGCGGCGAAGTACCTGGGCGCAAAGCGCGCCAGGAATTCCTTGCCGCTGTGGTGTTCCCCGCTGCTGCGCAAGAATTCGTCGTGGCAACGCAGAGCGGAACGGTCATCTTTGAAGAGCCAGACGCTGGTGCGCTCAACCTCGAGCACCTCAGCAGCGGCCTCGGTTATCTCGTGCAAGGCTTCGGATAAGTCACCGCGATCAATCGCCTTTCTCTGAGAGAGTTCGCGCAAGACCTCGTTTTGGCGGCGCAGGCGGCGTTCGTTTTCCAGCAGCGTCGCTTCCGCGCGCCGGCGCTCGGTAATATCCTGCACCGTCCCTTCGAAGCCGATCAGATTGCCCCGGGCATTGCGAACGCAGCGGACGTTTTCCGAGACCCAGATGGTCGAGCCGTCTTTGCGGTAGACTTCGGATTCAAAACCGGTAATAAATCCCTGGCGCTCGAGCCGGTGGATGAACTCGCGGCGCCGCTCCGGTTGCACATAATAATTCCGATTGGGATCCAGTTCGCGGGCCAGCTCTTCCGGAGATGCGTAACCGAAAATCTGCGCCATCTTGGGATTGGCAATCAGCCAGCGAGCGTCCAGGGTGGTCTGGAAGATGCCTTCGGCGGCATTTTCGAAAATGCTGCGGTATTTGCCCTCGGCATTGCGCAATCCCTCTTCGGCAAATTTGCGCTCGGTGATGTCAATCACCGTTCCCTGGATAAGGGAGCTCGGCCCATCCTCCACAATCGACATGTTGGCAAGCACCCAAACCGGGGTTCCGTCTTTGCGGCGCAGGCTGAGCTCGATATTGCTGAAATTTTTCTCGCGTTTCAGCCGAGCAATCAGAGCATCATGCTCCTGGGGAGAATGATAGAGACGGCGCGCGTCGAGAGACAGAACCTCCATCCTGGTCTTGTAGCCGAACATCTTGGCGAACGACTCGTTGCAATCGATAAATTCGCAGTCCAGGCTGGTCCAGAAGACCCCGGCCAGATTGCGTTCGAAGAGCTGGCGATAGCGCTCTTCCGATACGCGCAAAGCGTCTTCCGCCGCGCGGCGTTCGCTCACATCCTGCACCAGTGCGATGACGCCCATGACGTTGCCCTCTGCGTCAATCACCGGTGTATTGGACCACTCGCAATGAATAATCTTTCCCGAACGGGTGCAATTTTCGTTGGTGCTGCTGGTGGGGCGTTTATCGGTCAGGGTCTTGCGCCAGACCCGGTCCACGTGCTCGCGCGCCGCCGGCGGAGTGATAAGGTCCACGTGCTGGCCAACGGCCTCGGCGCGGCTGTAGCCGAAAATACTCTCGGCCGCCGGGTTCCATTCCTCGATGGCGGCCGTACGGTCAAACTCAATGATGCCCAGAATGGTTTGCTGCGCATGCAGCGCCAGACGTTGTTCGTAGTGGTGCAGCGCCGCTTCCGATTGCTGCCGGTCGGTAATGTCGCGTGAGTTCAGTACGATTCCCGCGATGGCAGGAATGTTCAGGGCGTTGCGCACGCTGGTTTCAAAGTTCCGCCACGAGCCGTCTTTGTGGCGCGTGCGATAGGTGACAACGGTTTCTTCCATGCCACCCTTACGCACGTCGTTCAATGCATTGCGCACCTTTGCGACATCTTCAGGATGGATAAATTCAAAACAGTTGCGGCCAAACTTTTCTTCCGCCTTGAACCCGGTATGACGCTCGCTGGCCGGGGTCAGATAGCGAAGGTTGCAATCCTTGTCGAGAATCGTGATGATGTCGGAGGAATTCTGCACCAGCGCGCGGAAGCGTTGTTCACTCTGCACTGCCGCTTCCTCAGCCTGCTTGCGCTTTGAAATATCGCGCGCGCTGCCCTGAACGCCGATCGCTTTGCCATTCCGGTAAATGTAGCGGGCGCTGACTTCAACCGGCACTCGCTGGCCGGTTTTGGTAATAATTTCGACTTCATAAGGAGCATTGTTGACGCCGGTTTCCAGACTGCGCTGGCGCATGGCGTGGGCCAGTTCATGGTATTCCGGAGCAACAATATCAACCATGTTCAGCTTTACGGCTTCTTCGACGCTGTAGCCGGTGATCTGAACCGCGGCCCGGTTGATCCAGGTAAAGTTGGCGTTGAGATCCTGGGTATAAATCATGTCGTTGGCGTTTTCCAGGAGCTCACGCAGCTCGTTTATCGAGTCCAGCGGTGGGCGGGGTTCGAGCCCTGCGTCGGGTATTGAAGCAGGAGACGCCAATGAGGGTGGCGCAGAGATGGCCCTGGTGGGCTTGGCCACTTCGGTGCCCCCAGCAGTCTGGACCGTAGCCTGCAGCTTGGGCGGATTGGGGTTGCTGCCCATGGTTGTGGCAAAGGATTAGGACTTGGGGGAAGCCTTATCTACTCACTTATATAACCTATTCCCGCACTCTTGGAAACGTAAATTTTAAGGAGTTAGCCCGCTGAGGATGCGAAGGAGTGCAGAGGAGTTTGAAGGAATCGAAGGCGAGATGCATCCTGTTTGCTATTTCCTGCAATCTTTCAGCAAAGGATAATAACCGTGTGGCTGAGATCCGCAGTACGCAGGAAACCGCTTTGCTGGCCCGCTTCAGCGATTACCTGAGGGTTGAGAAAGGATTGTCGCGCCTCACGGTAGAGGCCTATCAGCGCGACCTCACCCAGTTTGCCGAATATCTGGAGCGCACCAGAAAAAGCCTGCTGCGGGCCCGGCGCGATGATGTGCGCGGCTTTCTCGATCAGCTCTTTGCCAGCCAGATGGATGGGCGCTCGGTGGCTCGCAAGCTCTCAGCACTGCGCCAGCTTTATCGTTATCTGCTTCTCGACCGCCATATTGCATCCGATCCGACGTTGAATATCGATACTCCTAAACAATGGAAAGTGCTGCCCAAGTCCCTGGCGCGGGAAGAGGTAGAGACACTGATCACCGCGCGGCCTTCGGCGGCATTGCGGAAGAACCGGAATTCCAGCGCCATTGAGCTGCGGAATCGCGCCATGCTGGAGATGCTCTATGCCGGTGCATTGCGGGTTTCAGAGGTGGCGGGGGCGCAGCTCGAGGATCTTAAACTCGATATGGGATACGTTTTGGTGCGCGGCAAAGGCGATAAAGAACGCATCGTGCCGCTGGGAGTACCCGCCCAACAGGCGCTCAAAGCCTACCTGGAAGGGGGGCGAGCAGCTCTGGCCGGGGCGCGCACCTCAAGCCTGCTGTTTATCGGTCCGCGGGCGCGGCGCCTCACACGGCAACGGATATGGCAGATTGTCGGCCGGGCCTCTGCGGCCTCCGGACGCCATGCTTCGCCCCACATGCTGCGCCATAGCTGCGCTACACACATGGTGGAGCAAGGCGCAGACTTGCGCACGGTGCAAACTATTTTGGGGCACGCAGATATTTCCACAACCCAGGTTTATACCCATGTAGCTCTCGATCATCTGAAGGGTGAGTACCGCAAGCATCATCCCAGGGCTCAGGCGAGGGCGAAATGAGCCCCAGGAAATCCATGGACGATGTGCGGCACGCGGTAGAAGAGTTCCTGGCTGCCCTGCGCCAACGTAACGCCTCTGTGAATACGATCACTGCCTATCGTAAAGACCTGGTCAAGTTCCAGCACTATGCCGGCGAAAACTATGGCGGCAAGCTGAGCGCAATGGATCATGTCTCCATTCGGGGGTTCCTCTCTCATTTGTATGAAAGTGGATTAAGCAAACCCTCGGTGGCGCGCACACTGGCCGCTGTTCGTTCGCTCTACCGCTGGCTGGGGCGGGAAAATCATGTTCAGCACAATCCAGCGGCGCTGGTGGCGACTCCCCGCCTGCCCAAGAAGCTGCCCCGCGTGCCTACCATCGAAGAAATGAATGCGCTCCTCGAATCAAATGCCAACGTAGATGAAAAAGCCGCCTTCCCTGCCCGCGACCGGCTCATCTTTGAGCTGCTCTACGGATGCGGCGTGCGCAATTCAGAGCTGGTGGGAATCAATCTTAATGACGTGCACTTTTCGAGCGACGTTATCCTCGTTCGTGGCAAGGGACGAAAAGAGAGACTGGCGCCTTTTGGTTCGGCCGCTAAAGACGCGTTAGCTGTATATCTGAAAGAACGCCAACAGACCCTTTCAGAGAAGAAGAAAACTACGCCGGCGCTGCTGATTAACCTGCGGGGGAGCAGGCTTACCAGTCGTAGTGTTGGCAGAATCGTAAAAAGCCTGGCCGTGGCTGGCGGGCTGTCTCCGGAGACACACCCCCATACCCTGCGCCACGCCTTTGGCACCCACATGCTGGAAGAAGGGGCCGATCTGCGGGCCATCCAGGAGCTGCTCGGGCACGAGCGGCTTTCTACTACCCAGCGCTACACCCAGCTTTCAGTCAAGCACATGATGCAGGTTTATGACCAGACGCATCCCCGGTCGAAGTAGTAAAACAGCTCCTAGCTTCTAGCCGCTCGCTGCGATTAATTGTGAAAAGAACCCAAATCCTCCACGTCCAAAAACAGCTAGAAGCTAGCAGCCAGAAGCTGTTTTTCTCAGCCATCTTAGCGCCAGTCTTGTTCCTCTAAAGTTTTGAATGGAGGAACATATGCAGACAGCACATGAATTTTTTATCCATGGACTTAACGAGGTGCTCGATGTCGAGCAAAAACTAGTGGAAGCGCTGGGCGAGTTGGAATCGCAGTCAACCCGTCCTGAGTTGAAGAAGGCCTTTGCCGCCCATCGCCAGCAAACCGAAAAACATGTGGAACGGGTTCAGCAGGTCTTTGAAGAATTAGGCGAAACCCCCGAGCAGACCGAATGCAAAGGAATCAAAGGCCTCATTGAAGAGGTGCACGCATTTATGGAAGAGCAGCCCTCAGAGGATTTAGTTGACGTATTCAATGTGGGCGCCGCCGCAAAATCGGAATCCTATGAGATCCTCACCTATGAGTCTCTCATCCAACTGGCCACCGATATGGGACACCGCAAGGCGGTTCAGCTCCTGAAGCAGAATCTGCGCGAGGAAGAACAAACCCTGAAGAAGATGGAGGGTTTCAGCAAGAAGATCAAACCCGAACGCTCAGGCATGGAGGAGGAAAAGGAAGAACAACCTACCCGGCGCACGCGACGGTCGAAAGCGGCGTAATTCGAACGATCAGCAAGGTTGGGTCCGCCAACCCGCACACAGATGCGGTCCGGATTCCGTGAACTGCAACAGGGGTGCAGTTTTGCACCCCTCTCCCTTCTTCGATCATCCCATATACATAAGGCCTGTGCGCCAGATAAGACTGTTTGCCCCCATTGGCTGGGAAAAGCATCGATCTGCATCTCTACGATGGGCGTTTACGCTGACGGCTCAATTAACCGGCAGCCCAGCAGGCGCGCGGCTATGTTAGGCTTTTAGAGGGAGTTTGCTCCGGCACCTCACCAGCAGAAGGATATCAAGAGTTGATCTCCAAGATTCTACCCAAGATTTTCGGCACGAAGAACGAGCGCGAAGTAAAGCGCCTGCTCCCTATTGTGCAGCAGATCAATGCGCTTGAGCCGCAGATGCAGCAGCTCAGCAATGATGAACTGCGCGCCAAGACCGATGAGTTCAAGCAGCGCATTCAGGCCAAACTTGCGGCACTCGAGCCGGATGCGGAAAACCCCAAGCAATTTGAGGAAGAGCAAAAAAGAATCCTGGGCGAAGCTCTCGAAGAGGTGCTGCCCCAGGCATTTGCGGTTGTGCGTGAAGGCAGCCGCCGCATCCTGAACATGCGGCATTTCGATGTGCAGCTTATCGGCGGTATGGTGCTGCACCAGGGCAAGATTGCGGAAATGAAGACCGGTGAAGGTAAAACCCTGGTTGCAACCTTGCCGGTGTATCTGAATGCGCTTTCCGGGCGCGGCGTGCACGTGGTCACGGTCAACGACTACCTCGCCAAGCGCGACTCGGAGTGGATGGGCAGGCTTTATAAGTTCCTGGGGCTTTCTGTAGGAGTAATTGTCCACGATCTTGATGATGATGAGCGCCGCCAGGCTTACGCCTCCGACGTGACCTACGGCACCAATAACGAATTCGGTTTCGACTACCTGCGCGACAACATGAAGTTCGACCTGAATGACTGTGTGCAG
>DASREY010000134.1:0-24218 GCA_035651775.1 Terriglobales bacterium | reverse complement strand
CGCGGTCGCGCGAGCGCTGAAAGATGCCGGCCAGACTCTCTGCCAGCGGATGATTGGCCAGCGCAGCCTGGCGCACGGCCCAGAAGGCGTAAACAAACGGCTTGCCGGTGCGGCGGGTCCATTCCTCGCCTAAATCAATTGCCAACGCGTATTTTAAAGGATCTACAGCCAGCGCCGGATCACCGATGAGCAAGGCCGCGTCGCAGCGCGTTAACATCCTGTTCAAGTCAGGGTCAACGGGAATGAACCCAGGCCCGCTGCTGCCCGGCTGCCACCATTTTTGAAACATGATCTTCGTGAGCACGACCGAGGTACGTGAGGAAGTATCTATGGCCAGAGTTTTTATTTGTTCCAGAGGCTTATTGCTTACAACCAAAATCGACCGCACCGGTCCATTCGAGGCAATGGCAATTTCTGGAATTACAACCAGGTCAGGAATGGTTTGATACGTGATTGCAGGGATAATGCCAATATCGGCGCTTCCCATGCGCAGGGCTTCGGCACAGGCAGAGGGCACGGTGTAGGAAATATCAAATTCGGTCTGCAGATCGCGCTGTGCCGATTCAGGATGCTCAAAATCCCACATCAGAGGCGCGGTGTTCAAAAAAGAAATGGCGGAAATTCGCAGCTTCTGCATCTGTTAACGATTTAATCACAAACAGCAGCTCCTAGCTTTTAGCCACTAGCTGTTTTTGGACGTGTAAGCTGCATGGCAGCATTCACGCCCAAAAACAGCTAGAAGCTAGAAGCTGGAAGCTTTTCGCTTGACAGAGAAAATTCTTAACGTGTACGCTCCGCCCAGTCCCAGACATTCTATGGGTTCAGCTCCACAATCCGGAATATCGCAGCCCGCGGCCTCTTCTGGCGGTAACGCATTGCATTGGCTGGCGCTTGCGCTCACGCCTGGGCTTGGTCCGACACGCACTCGCAAGCTGGCACAGCATTTCGGCGGAATCGAAAACGTTTTTCGCGCATCATTAACTGAGTTGGAGGCTGCAGGCCTTCAGGCGCACTCGGCGCAATCCATTGCGACCGGCAAGTCACAGGAGATGGCGCAGGAGGAGCTGGTTCGCGCAACCACCGCCGGAGCGCAGGTGATTACCCTCGATGACGCCGCCTTCCCGCCGTTGCTGCGGCAAATCTACGATCCTCCGGTAGCGCTGTATGTGCGCGGCAATGTTGAACTGCTTACCCTGCCCGGCATCGCAGTCGTGGGCACACGTCATCCCACGCCTTACGGCATCGGAATGGCGGAGCGGCTCTCTGCCGACCTGGCCGGGCGCGGGTTGGTGATCATCAGCGGCATGGCGCGGGGGGTGGATAGCTTTGCGCATCGCGGCGCGTTGACCGCCAAGGGGAAAACCATCGCCGTCTTTGGCACCGGGATTGATGTTTTTTATCCGCGCGAAAACAAGAAAATTGCGGAAGAAATTCTTGCCACAGGCGGCGCGCTGGTCAGCGAGTTCGCCGTGGGCACATTCGCCGCGCCGCAGAATTTCCCGATTCGCAACCGCATAATCAGCGGACTCGCCATCGGCGTGCTCGTAGTCGAAGCCGGAGAGTATAGCGGCACGCGCATCACCGCACGCAATGCCCTCGAACAGGGCCGCGAGCTGTATGCTGTTCCCGGCAACGTGACCAACAAGAATTCCTGGGGGCCTAACACCCTCATCAAGCAGGGGGCCAAGCTGACGGCCACATGGGAAGATGTTTGGGAGGAGCTCGCGCCTCCGGTTAAGGCCCAGCTCGCGGCTGCTTTCGAGACCGCCGCAGAACAGCCGGAAACAGTGTCGCTGTTTGGAAGCAGCGAAGGGCTCTCACCACACGAGAAGAAAGTTTACGCGCTGCTCAGGGCCGATGAAGCGGTGCATATTGACGAGCTGATCGTGAAGCTCGAGCCGGCAATTTCATCCTCGGAAGTTTTTGCGGTGTTGTTTGAGCTGGAGATGGCGGGGAGGATAAAACAGTTGCCGGGGAAAAATTTTGTAAGGAGTTTCTAAAGAGAGCTTCTAGCTACTAGCTCCTAGCTGCTTTTGAGCATTTAAGCTTCTAGCTTCTCTTTGCGGCGGAGAATTTTTTAAGGAGCTTCCAGGGAAGCGCCAGCTCTTAGCTGCCAGCTTCTGGCTGTTGATAGGAGGTTTGTCTGAAAGATTTCAAGGAACTCAAAGTCTGGAAGAAGAGCCGAGCACTGACCACTTCGATTTATCAATGCACCGGTAAATTTCCCGCGCGGGAAATTTATGGATTAACCAGCCAGATGCGGCGATGTGCTATTTCCATAGGAGCGAATATCGCTGAAGGGTGCGGCCGCAGGTCTGATGCAGAGCTTACGCGGTTTCTAAAGATCGCCCGTGGCTCGGCCTTTGAGCTTGAATGTCATGTTTTGTTAAGTGGAGATCTGCGATTTCTGAAAGAGGACGAAGTCCTGGCTTTGTTGCAGCAAATTCATGAAGTGCAACGAATGTTGACTTCGTTCATCCAAACATTGTCAAAAGATAGTTTCGAGCATGAGGCGCCGGTTGCGAAAGTAAAAACGAAGGCGGCAGGCCGCTAGCTGAGAACGCAAATGGGATCGGCGAAAAACGTACTTGCGAAAGGCGGATGTGAAAGAAAAAGCATGTAGCAATTATGCACAAAAACAGCTAGAAGCTAGTAGCTAGGAGCTAAGTCGTGGTAGCTTTAGGAAGCGTAAAAGGCATCAAGAGTGTAAAAAGCAGCAAAGAGCATCAAGGGAGCAAAATTGGCAAAGTCATTAGTCATTGTCGAATCGCCGGCCAAGGCGAAGACGATCAATAAATATCTGGGCAAGGAGTACGAAGTTGAGGCCTCGCTGGGCCATGTGAAAGACCTGCCCAAAAAGACACTCGGGGTCGATCTGGAAAACGACTTTGAGACCGAGTACATCGTTATTCCGGGAAAAGAAAAAGTCCTGGCCAGGCTGAAGAAGATGGCCAAATCTGCATCCGCGATTTACCTTGCGCCTGACCCGGACCGAGAAGGCGAGGCCATCGCCGCACATCTGGCCGAAGAGCTGGGCGGCGACAGCGTGGATGGAAAGAAGACCAAGAAGAAGAAAGACGGCCCGCTGATTCGCCGCGTGACTTTTAACGAGATCACCAAACGCGCCGTGCAGGAGGCTTTTCTACAGGCCCGCGACATCGATCGCAACCTGGTGGATGCACAGCAGACGCGCCGGGTTCTTGATCGAATCGTGGGCTACCAGGTTTCGCCGCTGCTGTGGGACAAGGTACGCCGCGGCATCTCCGCCGGACGTGTGCAAACAGTCGCGCTGCGCCTGATCGTAGACCGCGAGCGCGAGATCAAAGCGTTCCAAAAACAGGAATACTGGACCATGGACGCGAACCTGGCCGCGGACAAGCCGCCGGCCTTCGATGCGCGTTATGTAGGCCTGACCGGTGACAAGTTTGAAATCGGCAATCAGGAAACTGCTGACGCCATCCGCGCCAAGCTGGAAAAAGCCCAGTGGTCGGTGCGTAACGTAGAGAAGAAAGAACGGCGCCGCAGCCCCGCGCCTCCGTTTACCACCAGCAAATTCCAGCAAGATGCCTCACGCAAATTGCGCTTCAGCGTCAGGCGCGCCATGGGGTTGGCGCAGCGGCTTTACGAAGGCGTGGAACTGGGCGCGGAGGGCCAGGTCGGTCTCATCACTTATATGCGTACCGACTCGGTGCGCGTCGCTAATGAGGCCCTGACTGAAGTGCGACAGATGATCGGGTCAGAATTCGGCCCGCAATACATGCCGGAATCGCCGAATTTCTACAAGTCGAAGAAAGATACGCAGGATGCACACGAGGCCATTCGTCCCAGCTCGGCGGCCCGCCATCCCGATTCGATCAAGCAGTATCTGCAGGATGATGAATACAAAGTTTATAAACTCATCTGGCAGCGCTTTGTAGCTTCGCAGATGACACCGGCGGTTTTCGACCAGACCACAGTTGACATTGACGCCAAGACCGACAAAGAAACCTATGCTTATCGCGTGACCGGTTCCATTCTGAAATTCGATGGTTTCCTGAAAGTTTACGAAGAAGCCAAAGACAGCCGCGATGAAGAAGACGAGGCGCTCAAGAACAAGTTGCCGGCGCTCGAAGCCGGCGAGGCGCTCACACTCAAAGAACTCAAACCTGAGCAGCATTTCACCGAGCCTCCGCCGCGCTACAACGAAGCCTCGCTGGTCAAGGAACTGGAAGAGCGTGGCATTGGACGACCTTCAACCTACGCCGCCATCATCGGCACCATCCAGGAGCGGCAGTATGTGCAGAAGATCGGCGGCAAGTTTGTTCCCGCGGAAATTGGCCTGGTCGTCACCGATCTGCTGGTCGCCAACTTCCCCGACATCTTCGACTTCACCTACACCGCCCGCCTGGAAGAGGAGCTGGATGAAATAGAAGAGGGCAAAGAGAAGTGGACGCGGGCGCTCGCCGGTTTCTACAAGAAATTTTCCAAAGACCTTGCCTATGCCGAGAAACACATGGAGAACGTAAAGCGGATGGAAAAGCCGACCGACGAAAAGTGCGAGCGTTGCGGCATGCCGCTGGTCATCAAGTGGGGAAAGCACGGCTCGTTTTTTGCCTGCAGCGGATATAAGAAAGACGATCCTAATAGCTGTACCTTCACCAAAGAAAATCCGATTGACCTGCCTGACCTCGATTCCGCCGACCTGCAGGAGACCTCGCAGGAAGAATACTGCGAGAACTGCGGACGCACCATGGTGCTCAAGCGCGGACGCTTCGGCCAGTTCATGGCGTGCACCGGGTATCCGGATTGCAAAACCACCCGCCGGCTGGATCAGGGCAAGAAGGTCCCCGATATTCCGCTGGAAGAAAAATGCCCGCAATGCGGACGCAATATGGTGCTGCGTCACGGGCGCTTTGGCGAATTTACCTCGTGCAGCGGATATCCCGATTGCAAATACATCAAGCAGAACCTGATCGGGATGAAGTGCCCGGATTGCAAAGAGGGCGACATCGTGGAAAAGAAAGCCCGGCGCGGCAATATTTTCTACGGCTGCTCCACCTATCCAAAATGCGAGTTCACCTCCAACTACAAGCCAATTGATGAAAAATGTCCGGAGTGCGGACATCCATACCTGGTAGAAAAGAGCCTGAAGTCAGGGACGGTCATTGCCTGTCCGAACCGTACAGCGGGCGAGGATGAAGAAGCACCAAAGCGACGCCGCAAGAAAAAAGCTGAAGCCGAAGACAAACCGGCGGTGAAGTGCACGTATTCGCGTCCGGTTCTGCCTCCGGAAGCCGGGACATCAGAAGCCTCTTCCGTCGGGGCCTGAAAATTTACGAGCTGGGAATCTGAGGAGGAATGATGGCCAAGAAGTCTGCAAAAAAGTCCGGCCCGTCGGCGAAAGATGCTCAAATTGTGATGCAACTCTACGATCTTCGCCGCGAGACCAGGATGCGCGAGGCCCGCGAGTATTTGGCCGTGCAATTTTTCCCCGAATCGGCCGAAGACTTCATTAAGATAGCGACGACATTCGGCTCAAAAGAGAATGCATACTTCCGGCAGGTATTCAGCTATTGGAACATGGCGGCATCGCTGGTCGTGCAGGGTGTTGTGGACAAGAACTTATTCAATACCTGGGCAAGCGAGATGTATTTCCTATGGGCGAAAATCCAACCGTATATCAGCGAAGTGCGCGCTGTCATGGGCGTGGCGGAATTCCTGCAGCATGTAGAAACCGTGGTTGAAGGCGATGCCGAAGGACGCAAGCGCCGCCAACACCTGCAGCAGCGGCAGAAGAAGATTCGTGAAATGCGTGCCGCAGCCGCAGGTAAGTAGTCTGTTCTGAGCAGCTCTTTGGGTGGCAACTTCAGCCGCGCTGAGAGCTGCAGGTATCATTGCTGTACAGTAATTGGCGCTGAATATTGCGTGTTTTCCCATGTCATCTTCAGCGTGCCCCCGCCTGCCGGATTCTTTTCAATGGCGATCGTGAACTGGTCGACCGGTGTCTGCAGAGCGTCTTTCTTCAAATCAATCCGCGCCAGATCCTGCTTCTCGTCGTACTGAAGTCCCCATTGCCCGATCTGCTTGTTGACGATCAACTTGGCCGAACCGTCTTCTGCCGGCAGGGTAAACAAGGTGTATGCGCCTGCCGGAATTGTCGTTTTTCCCACAACAATTGCTTTCTGCGTGATCAAGAGCGTGGCTTCGTCCGCGCCGGTGCGCCAGACCTTGCCGTAGGGCACCAGTTTGCCCCAGATTTTCCGGGTCTCACCTGTCTTGGGATCCTTGGTGTAAGGTCGCCCATAGACAACCGTGATCCGGTTTCCATCAATGACGGCGCTCACGGTTTCGTGAGGGCTAAGGCGTTTTTGCTGCGCTACCGCCGGCAAAACGCAAAGGATGGCAACGGTTGCGATCGTCAATTTGAGTGAACGCTTTGTCATCATAATCTTCCTCCGGTTGAAGTTTAATTGCTTTGCCTTACGATCATAACTCGCCGGCAACGCAGGTGTTGCCGGTTACGCGATATATTCCCGAATGTACTCATCGTCAGAGTGCGCCAGTTCGATAGCGGTGCCGTCGAAGAGGACCTTCCCATCGCGCAAAATCAGAAATGTGGTATGCACATCGCGCTTGGAGCCTTCCGCCACGGGCAGCATCTGATTGGTCTCAGTATCAAAATAAGAGCTGGCCATGATAAAGGCGTCTTGCAGACGATGCGTGACCAGCAGCGCGCTGGTTTTGTAGACATCCCTCTGCTTCACAATCAGCTCGATGATGCGGGTTGAGGTAATCGGATCAAGCCCGGCTGTAGGGGAATCATAAAGCAGCACATCGGGTTGGGTGATGATAGCGCGCGCAATGGCCACGCGCCGCCGCATACCGCCAGAGAGCTCTGCCGGCAGCAAATCCAGGGTATGCTCCAGCTCTACGAATCGGAGGGCCTCAATTACGCGCTGCCGAATTTCGTCCGCCGGAATGTAGCCTTCTTCGATCAGGCGATAGGCCACGTTTTCCTCTACCGTCAGCGAATCGAACAGGGCGCTTTCCTGAAACACGATGCCGACTTTGCGGCGCAGGTCGAAGAGCTCTTCTTCCCTCATGCTGGTAACGTCATAGCCGAGCACATTGATGCTACCGCGGTCGGGTTTGACAAGCCCCAGCGCCATTTTCAGGATAGTCGATTTTCCGGATCCAGCAACCCCCAGCAGAATCTTGCTTTCGCCGCGCGCCAGTTCGAAAGAGATGCCGTTGAGCACCTGCTTGTCTTCAAATGCAATGGCGACGTCTTCAAAGAGGATGGCCCTATGGCGAAAATCTTCGACCACAGCGCCAGCGCGTGAGATGGAAACGGTATCGCTCACGTAAGGACCATCAGCAACCGCGTAATCAACAGGTCAACCAGCAGAATGAGCACCGACGCCGTTACCACGGCCTGGGTGGTTGCCCGGCCCACACCCTGGGTGCCGCCCTTGGCCGTCAGTCCGTAGTAACAACCTACGGTGGCGATCACAAAGCCGAATAGCAGCGGTTTAACCAGTCCCATCTCAATATCGTCGTACTGCAGCTTCTGGTACGACGAGGCCCAATACTGGTTGGCGTCAAGGCCGAGTACGAAAAACGACATGACAAATCCGCCAACCGCGCCCAGCATGTCGCTGATAATGGTGAGAAAGAACATCATCACCACGCTGGCAACCACTCGCGGTGTCACCAGTTTTTTTGTCGGATCGGTTCCCAGGGCGCGCATAGCGTCAATCTGCTCGGTCACCTGCATGGAACCCAACTCACTGGCCATGCCGGAAGCGTTGCGACCGGCCACCATGAGTCCGGTAAGCACCGGCCCCAGTTCGCGCACCATGGAGAAAGAGACCAACTGCCCGATCAGCGAGAGCGAGCCGAACTGCTGCAATGTGCTGGAGGTCTGCAGGGCCAGCACGGCTCCGGTGAAGAAGCCGGTGAGCACCACGATGGGCAGCGAGCCCACGCCGATGATGTCGGCCTGCTGGATGGTATCGGCAAAATATCGTGGCTGGCGAAACAGGTTGGAGATGGAGCGCGCGGCCAGCAGGCTATATTCCTGCACCGCCAGCACCGCTCCTTTGAGGTACTCGGTTGGAGAGTACAATTCCATTGAAGCTCGGAATATAACAGATGCTCCGCCCCCTGCAAAATCGTTAAGAGCAGATTCTTCGACTCGCTACGCTCGCTCGGGAACTTCGCCCGGTGAGCTTTGTTCTAAGGGCTGCACAGCCAAAACAAGGCTGCGACGCCGTTCTTACCCCAGCAGGCAAAATTCGGGATTGCCGGGCTGAGCAAGAGCTACCCAGACGCCCACAAAAACGGGCTCAAGTTATTCTTTATTGCTTTTCCGGCGAATTTCGATGTTCAGCCGCTTGATTTTCTGATTGAGAGTCGAGAGTGGAATGCGGAAACGGTTGGCGGTCTCAGTCTGGTTCCAGTCGCATTTTTCCAGCATATCGAGGATCACGCGGCGCTCGCAGTCTTCCATGATGTCGAACAGCGATGCATCCGGACGGTGTTCCAGCAGGTGCGACGTCCGGCCGCGGCCCACAACTTCATCGGGCAGCATGTCTACCCCAATGTGAGTGCCGGAAGAGAGTACGACGGCGCGCTCCATCACGTTCTCCAACTCGCGCACATTGCCCGGCCAGGTGTGATCCATCAGAGGGCGCAGGGCCTCGGGTGTGATCTGCTTGACGGCGCGGGCGTTTTCTTCCGCAAATTTGTGGATGAAGTGCTCGGTGAGCAACGGAATATCTTCTTTGCGTTCGCGCAACGGAGGCAGGTCAACGGTAATGACGTTCAGGCGATAAAACAAGTCTTCGCGGAACTTGCCTTCGCGCACCGCCTGTTTCAGGTCGACGTTGGTGGCGGCAATGATGCGCACATCTACCTGGATTTCCTGGATACCGCCCAGGTGCATGAATTTGCGGTCCTGCAATACGCGCAGGATCTTGGCCTGGGTCTCCAGGTTCATGGTGCCAATTTCATCCAGAAATAAGGTGCCTCGGTCCGCAACCTCAAACAATCCCTTCTTGGAGACGACCGCGCTGGTGAAGGCCCCTTTGACGTGTCCGAACAGTGTCGATTCCAGCAGGTCCGCAGGCATAGAGCCGGTATTGACCGGAACAAAGGCGCGGTCTTTGCGCGGCGAGCTCATATGGATCGCTTTGGCGATCAGCTCTTTTCCGGTGCCGCTTTCGCCTTGAATCAGGATGGTGGAGCGGCTGGGCGCAACCTGGGCTACAAGGTCGAAGATGCGCAGCATGCGCTCGCTCTTGCCTACGATGTGCTCGAAGTTATAGCGCTGCTTGAGGGCGCGTTTAAGCTGGACGTTTTCTTCTTCCGCGCGCCGGCGGGCCACCACAGCACGCACATCGGCCAGCAGCTTCTCGTTGTCCCACGGCTTCTGGATAAAATTTACGGCTCCGCCCTGCATGGCCTTGACCGCGTTCTCCACGGTGCCGAAAGCGGTAATCATGATCACTGAAAGGTGCGGGTCACGGTCGCGGATTTCGTGCAGCAAATCCATGCCGTTGATATCGGGCAGGGCAAAATCCAGCAGCACCAGGTCAAAAGGCCGCTCAGCAATGCGCGCCAATCCTTCCTGTCCGTTCTCCGCGCTCCGCACGGTGTAGCCCTCTAGATCAAGCAGGGTTTCCAGCGACTCGCGGATCGCGGCTTCGTCGTCGATAATGAGAATTGCACCCGGCGATGTACTTTCGAGAGAGGATGTCCGCCGCGGTAGCACAGCAGCTTCAGACATTTACAGCCTTCCTGATCCTGACCATGGGAAATTCCAAATAGAACGTGGTGCCCTCTCCTGGCTGGCTCTCCACGCGAATCTTGCCGGCATGCTCCTGGATGATGCCGTAAGTGACCGAGAGGCCCAGTCCTGTGCCGCGGCGCTGCCCGTCTCTTGCCGCGCTCTTGGTTGTGAAGAATGGATCATAAATGCGCTCAATATGTTCCTGCGCGATGCCGCTGCCCGTATCAGAGACGATCACATGCACGGCGTCACCGTTCCGGGTGCTGATGCGCAGAGTGCCGCCCCGGGGCATGGCATCTTTGGCATTCAGAAAAAGATTCAGAAAAACCTGCTGCAGTTTTCCGGCATTGCCGAAGATGAAAGGCATATGCTCCGATTTTTCCTGCTCGATCTTTATTTTACCGGTTTTGAACTGGTGTTCCAGCAGGGCCAAGGTGTCATTGATGACTTGATGAATATCAATTTCGGCAAACTCTGTGCCGCTGGTGCGTGAAAAATTCAAAAGGTTATTCACGATCTCGGAGGCGCGGAAGGTCTGCCGCGTAATTTTGTCGAGCAGAGAATTCTTTTTCTCGTCGCCCTGGAGCTGCTTAGAGAGCATCTGCGCGTAGGATGAGATGACCGCCAGCGGAGTATTGACCTCGTGGGCCACACCCGCCGCCAGCAATCCGATGGAAGACATTTTTTCAGCTTGTGAGAGCTGCGTCTCAAGCTGGATTCGCTCGGTAATGTCATCCACGATAATCAGGCGGCCGATGACGCTGAATCTCTTCGTGACCAGGGGAGCAATGGCAATATTGGCGATGCGGGTGTCTCCGGCGGATGTGCTGAGACGGAATTTATACAAATTATGAATTCCGGCGTTCTGGCGCACGCGATAATACTCTTCCATGAACGCTGCCGGCGCCACCTCGCTCAGCGGCCTGCCAATGACCTCAGACCTCGGCATGGCGTACATCACTTCCATCTGCGAGTTCCAGGATTCAATGCGGTCCGCCAGGTCCACCGCCAGCACGCCCACGCTGATGGATTCCACGATGTTCTCGTTGAAGTCTTTCAGGCGCTCGTAGGCCAGAGCTTTTTGCTCCAGTGAGGCATACAACTGCGCGTTCTGGATGGCAATGCCCACATATCCGGCGAGCGTTTGCAGCAGTTGCACGTCTTCATTGGAAAGAAAGTCGCCCTTCATGATCTTGCCCAGCCCGAGCACGGCGATTACACGGTTTTGTACGGTGCAGGGGATGTAATAGTTCAAGTCAAGTTGCGCGATGGCCTGTTGGGCAGTGGGAGTCTCGCGTACTGCTTGCCGGGTGCTATCGAAGAAAAGGTGGCCTTCCCGGAACTCAGGACGGTCTTTGCTCAAGAAGCTCAAGTCAAGATCCTGGGTCGAATTAATGCCGAATGACTTGGCCACGGTGAAACTGGTGGGGGCGTCGCTGGATGCCAGGAAAATTGCCAGACGGTCAACCATGAGCGTGCTGGAGAGCCGGTCGACCACCGCGCTCAACATCTTATCGAGATCGGTTTCTGAATTCAGGTCGCGGCCGAACTCGACCAGGGTATTGCGATAGTCATAGCGGTTGCGATAGAAGAGCCGGTCAATTTTTCTCTGGATCCAGTTCTTGAGCGGGTCAAACAGCAGAGCCGTTACAAAGATGGCGATAATCAGGACCGCCGGAGAGCTGTTGGAGATGCGCGTGCGAATCAGCACCGCGCCCACGGAAACAGCCAGCAGGTACACAGTAACGATGGCGCCGGTGGCCAAAGTGTAGACCATGCCGCGCTTGAAGATAACGTCCACATCCATCAGCCGGTAACGAACGATGGCGTAGCCGAAGGTGAGCGGCAGGAACACCAGCGCCAGCACGCAGATCTTGGTCGCAGTTGTGGGAGCTTCGCCGCGCAGGAACTGGAGCACATAGAACAAAAAGGGCACAACGGCCAGAATGGTGCCGCGTGTTACCCATTTCATCTGCTGGCGCACGATAGGAATGCGGGTACGCTGGTAGCTATCCCACAAGATGGCCGCGGCGGCGATGAAATATGCGGCCAGATACGCCATCTGCAGGCGATCAAGGTTCCAGCGCAATATTTCGCTGGCAGCCAGGTGCTGCCATGCGAAAATCTGCAGCGTCAGAAGCACGGCCGCGGGCACATACACGGCTGCCAGAAGCCAAGGGCGGCTGCGGATGAATTCCCGATGTTTGGGAAAGGTCAGCGCAAAGTGCAGGAAGAGCGCAGGCTGCAACAACCAGGCGACCACGTTTGACCAGTAGATGATCTCGTCAAAGGTGTTTAATTTGCCGGTGTACTTGAAAGAATAAAAAACAAACGAAACCAGGCAAAAGATGTAAAAGTGCGTGGATTTCGGCGCGGTCCATCGCCGCAAGAGCACATACAGCCCGATGAGCAGGTAAATCAGCGCGATCAGCCGCAATCCGTCGTTCAAAGATTTGTCGGCCGGCTCGGGAATCAGCGGGGCGTCTACCTGGACGCCATCCCGCACGACGGTGTACACAGCTTTGGAGTAAACACCTTGCCGGTAGAGCTGTTGCATGCGCTCGGCGCTACTGCGGATGAATACATGTGAAATGGCCACCAGCCGGTCACCTGGCTTGATGCCCGCCCTGTCACCCGGTCCATCCTTATCTACGCGCTGGGCAAATAGAACCTCTTCGCCGGTGCTGGGCTGCTGTTCGGTCCACCAGATGCCGTCATCGGGCACCAAGACCCTCTTCTCCATTTTCAGATTAATAGCGGCAAAGACAATCGCGCTTAACGTAGCGAGACCGAGAAGGAAAGCGGCAACGCGGAATTGATAGTCCCGTTTCATCATGGACTGGGAACTTCTTTGATTCGGGTCCCCTTGTCGCTGCTGAGAGGAGAACCAAGTCGTATTCTGCACGTCGGATACCACCCGTGATGCCGTAGACTCGCTCATAAGTCAATGTCAAGAAAGTACTTAAGTTTAAGTATAGGATATTTCATAATCCCCGGTTATGAAATTTTGTAGGGCTAATGCCAAATTATGGAACTGAATTTTCGTTCATCCGGGCTTTGAGCTGAGTACTGAGTACCGAGTACTGGGGTACTTTTTTAATGCGGTTTGGGCGAGTGATAGAGCACGACGATGAAGCTAGTGGTTATATAGGTTGAATCTCCTGAATAAGAGACCGCAATGAAGTGCTCACCCAGGCCGAACTGGCTGGTTGTAGTCGTGGCTACGCCGCCACTCAAGGTTGCGGTGCCGAGAAGCGTAAGCGTGTTTCCATCCACGAAACTTACTGTGCCGGTCGCTGCACTGGGATTGGCGGTGGCGGTGAGAGTCACAGTCTTGCGGAACAGAGAAGTATTCGGAGAAATTGTGGGCGTCGTCGTGAACATCAAGGCAACCGCGGCTCCGGAGTTTGGGTTCACCGTTTGGTTCACAGCAGGAGAGGTGCTGCTTGTGAAGTTTGCGTCTCCGCTGTAGGCGGCGGTGATGGCCGTTACGCCCATCCCCATGAACGGGTCTGTGATCACAGCCTGGGCGCTGCCGTTCAATGTATGCGGGGTCACAATGGTGTTTCCTACTTTGAAAATGATCTGTCCCGTGGGCGTGCCCGTGAATTGCGGGCTCACAGTAGCCGTGAAGCTAACCGCCTGGCCGAACTTAGAAGGATTTGTTCCTCCAGTCAAAGTAACCACAACACTGCTGGTGGCCTGGGTTACCGTCTGCGTGATCGGGCTTGAGGTGCTGCCGCTGAAATTTGTATCGCCGGCGTACACAGCGGTTATGGAGCGTGTACCCGCTGGCAGTGTAGTCGTTGTCAATGTGGCGTGTGCTGAGCCGTTCAGGGCTCCCGTGCCCAGTGCTGTGCTGCCGTCGTAGAAGGTTACCGTGCCTGTGGGCAAGCCGGTGAATTGCGGGCCTACGGTGGCCGTAAAGGTGAGCGTCTGGCCGAAGACAGATGGAGTTGCTCCCGTAGTCAAAGCCACGATGGTGCCGCTGGTGGCTTGAGTTACCGTTTGCGTAATTGGGGCTGAGGTGCTGCCGGTGACGTTTATGTCTCCTGGGTAGACGGCGGTAATGGAGCGCGCACCGATTTGTAGTGCGCTGGTTGCGAGCGATGCATGGCCAGAACCGTCTAGCGTTCCCGTGCCTAGCGCTGTGACGCCGTCATAGAAAGTTACTGTGCCGGTCGGTGTACCCAAGCCAACGGTCACCGCAGCGGTAAAGGTCAAAGGCTGGCCAAAGCTCGAGGGATTTGTACCCGTCGACAGGGAAACCACGGTGCTGCTCACTCCCGGATTCACGACTTGGTTGAGAATGGGAGAGATGCTGGTGGTGTAGTTTGCACCGCCGTCATACCGCGCGGTCAACGGGTGCGTGCCGGAGGAAAGCGCGGAGGTGGTAAAGGTCGCCTGTGCCGGTGACCCGCTCAAAGGAGCGGAACCCAGCAACGTAGGTCCATCAAGCAAATCGACGATCCCGGTGGCTGCGGTCCCGCTCACTGTAACCGTGGCGGTCAAAGTCACCGTATCACCGTAATGGGCTGGATTGTCGTTTGAAGCCAGCGTCGTACTGGAGCTGGTGGGCACGACTAAAAACACGTAAGCCGCAATGGCGCCGGGGATGGGGCTGCTTTCGAGGCCGGTCTGAGTGGAATCCGCAAACTGGCTGTCGGCGGCGTAAGCGTAGACGATGTGGATGCCGGGCGCCAGCAAAGGCCCCGCGCCGCTGAATGCATTTGCGCCCGTGCTTGTGGCACGAAGCCACGGCCCTTGCCATGTATCGAACTGGTAGTAGAGGTTCTGCACCAGGGGAGCGGTGGGAAAATACGAGCTGGCGGTCGTAAAGTTGAATACAGGCGTCCCGGGGTTGGTGAAGGTATTGTTCGTGAGCGGCAAGATGGTTGTGGTCAAGGGGATGGGTTGCACCTGCTGCTCGGCTATGACAATCACGTTGCCGCTGGCGTTCGTCACGTAAGTCTTCTGGGTGACCGGATTCGCAGCCAGAGCCAGAGGACCGGCGCCTGTGCTCACGCTGCTGGTGCTGTTGGTAGCTCCGTCAACCACAACACCGTTCGAGAGATAAATCTTGTTGGTTACGGGATTGACTGTGACACCCTGAGCGTTACCTGTCGTAACCGGCACAGGAACGTTCGTGACCCCATCAATCACCCTTAAATTGCCGCCTTGTGCGGGCACATAAATCTTGTTGGTCAGTGGGTTCAGGTCGACGGCAACTGGACTGCCGCCAACGACCACGGTGGTGATAACGCTGTTGATAGTGCCATCCACCACCGTCACGGTGGCGTCGGCCGCATTGGCGACATAAATCCTGTTGGTCACAGGGTTCACGGCTACGGCAAAAGGATTGACTCCCACCGGTACTGCGGCGGCGATGGAGTTATCGAAACCGTTGATCACGGTCAGGGTGCCACTCGAAGGCCCGTTTACGCTGACTGCATAGATTCTGTTGGTGACCGGGTTAACAGCCACGGCGCTACAAAACAGACCAGCAGTCGTAACTCCGGTCGCAATGTTCGTGTTGCCATCAATGACGGCCACGCCGCCGTTCCGGCCGACATAGATTTTGTTGGTCACCGGATTCACCGCGATGGCATCAGGAGCGCTGCCCGTGCCGACGGTGGTGGTGGCGTTGCTGAGGCCGGCGTCAATCACGGTGACGTTATTGCTCCGGGAATTGGCCACGTAGATCTTATTGGCAACGGGATTTACGGCGACGGCGACGGGCTGCACGCCCACATTCACGCTGGTAGTGGTGTTATCGGCGCCGTTGATCACGGTTACTGTGCTGGTATGGACGCCATCACCGTTGTTAGCGACATAAATCTTGTTGGTGGCCGGGTTCACAGCTACGTTGTTGTTGGGCAGCAGGGTAACATCTTGAGAGCCCGCCGCTACTGTGACTGTGTTGTAGGTGGCCCCATCAATCACGCTCACGCCGCCGCCGTTATTCGCCACATAGACTTTATTGGTTATCGGATTGGCGCCCATGGCCAGCGGGTTTGTGCCCACTCCCAGCGGGCCCACGGTGGTGTTATCGGCCCCGTTGATTACTGTCACATTGTTGCTGATATAGTTGGCTACGTAGATCCGGTTGCTCACCACGTCTACGGCCACAGCTACAGGACTTGTGCCTGCGGTCACGCTGGTTGGGGCATTGGTGACCCCGTCAATCACGGTCACGGTCGTGCCCCCGAAGTTAGCCACGTAGACCTTGTTGGTGACCGGGTTCACGGCCAGAGAATATGGCAAGCTTCCCGCCGTGACCGTCGTGATGGTGGTGTTCAAAGCGCCGTCAACTACGGTCACGCTTGTGCTGTTCTCATTGGCTACGTAAATCCTGTTGGTAACCGGGTTCACGGCCACGGCATCGGGCGTGGATCCTACAGTGATCGTGGTAATGATGGTGTTGCCGGCGCCGTCAATTACGGTCATGTTGCCACTGCTGCGGTTGACCACGTAGATCCTGTTGGTCACAGGGTTAACGCCAATCGCCGAAGGGCCGGAGGCGTTGGCGTCGGTTAATGCGGTGACGCTGTTGTTGCTGGCCGCGTCGATCACCGTTACGTTCTTGCTGATGCTGTTGGCAACATAGATCTTATTCGTGACCGAATTCACGGCAATCGCGGCCGGACTCTGGGCGTTCGGATCAGATATTGTGGCGGGGGTGTTCGTGGCCCCATCAATTACGGTGACGCTATTGCCGCCAGAGTTGGCCACGTAGATCTTGTTGGTCGCTGGGTTGACGGCAATAGCAACCGGAGTGGTCCCTGTAGTTACCGTGGCTGTCGTGTTCGTGGCTCCGTCAATTACGGTCACGTTATTGCTGGCCTTATTCACCACATAGGTTTTGTTCGTGACCGGATTCACGGCAACCGCGAAGGGATTTGTGCCCGTGGTTACGGTCGTGGTCACTTTCTGGGCGTGGATTAATGGTGTAGTTACCGCCAGCGACACAAGTACTGTTGCGTGAATCAAGAACAGCCGGTGGTCCATATGCATAGAGAATCCCCTGCTCTCAGGCCGACTGCCGTTCTGTTACCAGGGGCCTACGTGCCAATCTTGGCCAGTCCTAGAGATTTAAGGTAAGGAGAGCAGTATATCGCAGAGAACAGGGGAATTCACCACACACGGCAAGCCGGGCGGGCAGAGGCACAGAGAAGGACAAAAGCCCGGCCGCAGACGAACGCAGATGAATGGACGAGTGGCCCGAGCTAAAGTTCTGGTTCATTATCTGGGCCAAGCCCGTCTGGGAATTAACCGGCATTCTCAACCAGAGTGATATCACTTCCTTAACTCTTTCCCAATTGTCCGCTATCATCCATTTGGGCATTCCAGAATGCCGGGGCCTGATAGGTCTTTGAAATCTCGTAAACACTACGCCAGAATCGGCCGCCGACAGGCGAGCTTATACTGATAGCTAACTCTCAAGGTCGTACACCCGGATGAAGCAAAAGTTTACTATCCAGCAACCCGCGCAAAGGTCTCGGGAGACTACTCCGCGCGCATTTTTTGATGCCCCCATGCCATTGAGCTAAAAAGACTTAACGAATTTTTGACTACTCGAAGTAAGGGGGGGCCGGGGGCGCTACTCGTCGCGGCAGCCAGATGTTAGCCTGACATCGCAAGATAAGCAACAACTACCCGAAATGTGGTTGAGCTTAGAATGAAAAGTGGAAGAGGATCGCTCAATGGCATGTGGCACAAAGTTCCGGATCTGGAAATCTAAGCATCATCGAGACGCGGCGGGGGACGAGGAGCGAACTGCGCGACAGTTGGTCGGCTTCATTGCGATGGTGGTATTCGGATGTTTTCTTATTATTCCCAGCGCCAGCGCACAGGCATCCCAAGTAGGAGTCAACGGCGGGAATCTTTCGCAGCTCATTCTGGACGCAAAAAATTCCGTCGACCGCGCCACGGGCTTGGCACTTCAAGGCGATGCGGCTGAAGCGGTGAAAGTGCTCGCGAAAATCTCCGAAACTGGTTTCAGGGGAGAAGATGCGTCTTTTCGGACGTGCATGGTCAACCGCTTTGGCTCTGATCCCGCTGATCCTATCGACCAGAATTTTGGCGATCCCTGGGTTACTTCATTGGCGACAGACTACCTGACGTATTGGAAACAATCCCTCACCCACCCCGATGAGAGGTCACAGGCGGAGCAGGCGCTTAGAAGTCGTCTGAGCAGACTACTCGGTCATTCGCTGACCAATGACGCCGATTTCGACGCGGCAGAAGATCAAATCAAAGCAGAAGCTCTCAAACGCGGATTCTACGTACTCCTGGGGCGGACTCAGCCATTACGCGAACTAATGATTTGGAAGAAACTGACGGTCGAACAGCGGCAGGTGAATCTGCCGGAGGGGCCGCAGAGCGTCAGAGTTACGTATCTCGATGATTTCTTGCTGCGCGGCTGGGGGTACTACGCAACCTGCAAACGCCGTTCAGCGGGGGGCTGGGCCACCGACGACGGTTTATTCGCGGTGGTTCCTGCTTACAAAAGCCTGACGGATGAAACATTTTCGGTCAGGTTTCTTGCACATGAAAGCCAGCACTTTGCGGATAAGAAAACCTTCCCTAACTTGGAAAGTTGGGAACTCGAGTATCGCGCCAAGCTGGTGGAACTCTCATTGGCAGAATCCAGTCAGGACTCGACGCTGCAACTAATCTGCGAAAACCGAACCGAATCGAAAACCTCACCCCATGGCTATGCTGATTTTCGTGTAGTCGATGATGTAACCAGACATCTGCGAATTACGCCTAACGAGCTGTGTAAGAACAAAATAGTGATCGGACAGCCCCTTCGCGATGCTGCCAAGGCGGTCCTGCTGGAAGATTCTAAAAAGCGCACGTCTAAAGATTAGAGTGTGGCGCCTGTACCGACCGTTCGGGAAACGTTGCACTCACACGCCAAGCCTGAGGCTTCGGGCGATTAGCAAAGACTCAAAGTCATAGAAAAACAGCAAAATCTAGAGTTTGGCTACAAATGAACGCAGAGGGGGGAGGGTCTCAGGCACTGAGAACTGAGAACTGTTCCAAGTTACTTCCGTAACCATTGCCAAAATAGGGATGAGTGCCACAATGGGGCTTGTGTCTTGTGACGGTTACGAAGGAATGGCGTGAAGAAGCTCAAGTTTCTGGTTTCATTGCGAAGGCGAGAGAGCAGTTATCAGAAGCAGAACGCCACTGCAGTCGCCGAGGTGGCCAGCCGCCTGGGTGTAGAGGTGGAAATCGTGTATGCCGGCAACGATGCCATTGGGCAAAGCGAGCAGTTGCTCAAGGTGATTCAGTCTCCACCGAGTTCGAGGCCTGACGGAATCCTCTGTGCCCCGGTTGGGACCACGATGCAGCAAGTGGCACGCTCGGCTGCGGCGGCCGGCATTGGCTGGGCTGTGTTGAGCCGTGAAGTTTTCTATATTGAAGAGCTGCGCCGCACCTATCCGGCGCCGGTCTTCTCTGTCCGGATTGACCACAAGGAGGTGGGGCGAATCCAGGCACGGCAGATGGCAGCATTGCTTCCGCAAGGAGGCGTGGCGCTGTGCCTGCTTGGTCCCAGCGCGCATCCCAATACGGAAGAGCGTTTAAGCTCTCTGCTGGCGGCTAAACCTGCCAATGTTCAGTTGAAAACCCTGTCGGCAGATTGGACCCAGCAGGGCGCGCAGAAAGCGGTGACGCGCTGGTTGCGGCTGCGCACAACGTACGATGCGCCGGTGAATCTGATCGCCGCACAAAACGATGAGATGGCAATCGGCGCGCGCCAGGCCTTTAAAGATGAAGCGCCTGCCGGAGAACTCGACTCGTGGATGAGGCTGCCTTACCTCGGCTCGGTCTGTTGCCCGGATACGGGCCCGGAGTGGATTCGCCAGGGATTACTGACTGCTTCCATTATCAATCCGTCGACAGCGAACATTGCGCTGGAGATGATGGTGCGCGCAATTCAAACTCATACCCAGCCACTGGAACGCAGGCTGCTTTCACCAACTTCTTATCCCGAAATAGAAAAGCTGGCGGCGAGAAAGCAGCTCCAGGCTCTCAGCTCCTAGCTACCAAGCTGTGAGTCCTTCCTCGGATTCTTTGAAGTCAAGTACATCTTTTGTGACTTGACTCATATACCTGATAATTAAGAATGAAATGCTCTCATCGAAGCGTCTCCTGATCGAGCAGGCGGACTTGGATCCTTCTACGAGACCACTTGCCTATGGCGGGTGAGTGAAGCGTGGCCGCGAAGGGTATCTCCTTATAGCAGTTAAATTTAGCAGTTAAATCCGCTCTGAAGGACAATGCACTCTGGATTTTCGTCAGCTCTGAATCTGGGGCGAAAATCCCTTTCTTTTCCACGCCCATCGTTGTATAGTCCCAATACTCAAGTCATCCAATCTTAACTGTAAGGATTGCGCCGTCGCTAACTACGTGACAAACCGGCGACATGAGCGCCGCGCCTGGCACTCTGAAGTCCGCGTGGTCGAAGGCAAGAATATTCTGGCCGGCGAGACCAAAGACATTTGCGAGTCGGGGGTGGGAATAGTTCTGACCCATCGCATCAGTGCAGGCAAAAAGGTAAAAGTCGAACTGCCCAACGTCTACAAGAGCGCCACCATGGTGCTGAACGCAGTGGTGCGCCACCAAAGCGATCATGCTCACGGTTTGGAGTTTGTCTCCCTTACCGATGCCCAGCAGCATATTCTGCGCCAACTGCTCAAAAACGAAAAATCGTAATTACTTTGAACACAAAAGAAATTCTGCAATCTGTTGCTCACCGACCCTGGCCGTTGCCCATGCGTCCGTGGATCATGCGGCAAACCTGGAGAAATTTACTGTTCGCCCATTGGCCGCTTGCGCCTGCCGTGTTGCGTCCGCTGATTCCCGAGGTGCTTGAGCTCGATCTTCGCGACGGCAGCGTATGGATTGCCGTAACTCCGTTTCTCATCACCGGACTGCGGGCGCGCTGGCTGCCTCCGATTCCTGGCGGCTCCAATTTTCTCGAGCTGAATGTAAGGACCTACGTGCGCTACCGCGAGCGCCCCGGAGTTTTCTTCTTCAGCCTCGACGCTGCCAGCCTGTCGGCGGTCTTGGGAGCGCGGGCCAGCTACCATTTGCCTTACTATCACGCAAAAATGGTGCAGAAGCAGGTCGCGGGGGGTTTTGATTATGCATCGCACCGGCGCAAGGGCAAGCCGGCGGAGTTGGCGGCCCACTATGTTCCTGTTGCTGAGGTGCAACCGCCGCGGCCGGGGTCACTTGAGCAGTGGCTGGTCGAGAGATATTGCCTCTATGCGCCGCATAAGGACAGGCTCTACCGGGCGGATATCCACCATGTGCCCTGGCCTTTGCAGGAAGCCAAGGCGGATTTTGAAGTGAACACCATGGCTGCGGCAGCGGGAATCGAGCTGCCCAAACTCAATCCTGTGTGCCATTTTGCCAAAGAGCTGGATGTACTGGTGTGGGCGCCAGAGCGGTTGTTGTGACAGATTGCGCTGCGTAGCCTAAAAAACAGCACAGCCGGAGGACGGCTGTGCCGCACAAGACTTTAACCAAACCACTCTAATGCAACAGAAACCCAACGATGATTCCGGCAATGCCAGCGATCGTGGTGATGAAAGAGACCTTCCAGAAAACCTTCATCTCGGTCAGCAAGGCAATCGAGCAGAAGATGATGGAAACCTCAAGAAACAGCTCTGATAGATCGAAGTAATTGGCCCGCCGCGTTACCAGCTTCTCTTCGCCGTCAAGCTCGTTGGCCTTATTCTGGATCTCTTCCGCATCCTTATCGTATTTCGCGCTCTTCTTCGTCATATCGGCGGCGACATCTTTTCCGGCTTCGCCCGAAAGCTTAGCCAACTGCGAGTCGGCTTCATAAACGTGAGAGCGGATTTTTTTGGCCTGATAGTAAGCCCATTGGTCATTGGCCTCGGTGCGCAAAATTACCTCTTCGGTATGGCTACGATGGCCCAGCAAAGTGGCAATCGCCAGCAACACAGCGACAATGGAGGTGGTAAGTCCAATGCCTCTCTGGCCGGAGTGATGCGCGTGTTCCGCCTGCTCCTGGAGTTCCTGCGGTTCCATGGATATCTGCTCCCTAGAATTTTTTGAGATTAGAAAGTCGCCGTAAATGTAACATGGAGCTCTGGGAAACTGAAATGATTTCCGATTTTGCCTCGCGCCTCATCCCGAAATCATCTCTGCTGTACTAAACTGTCTGCCGTGTCGTCTTCCTGGCGTAATTTTATTCCCTTTGGACTCGCCTCTCCCAAGCCCCGCCATTTCCGCGATATGGCTCGCGTGGTGTGGAGGAATCGCGACAACCTGGGCTACGCCTGGCGCGTGCTGAAGCATGGAGTTTGCGATGGCTGCTCGCTTGGCCCTTACGGGTTGAAAGACAACGTGATCTCGGGCACTCACCTTTGTATGACCCGGCTCAATCTGCTGCGCATGAATACCATGCCCGCGGCAGGCGACGAGCGTTTTGCGGATATCGCCAGGCTGCGGACAATGTCGAATGAGCAACTGCATCAGCTCGGCCGCATCCCTTATCCGATGGTGCTGGAGCACGGAGGTCGCGGATTCCGCCGCGTAAGCTGGGAGCAGGCCCTCGACCGCATTGCCGCTGAGATGAAAGACATTCCCGCCGAGTGCATGGGGTTCTTTGCCACCTCGCGCGGGCTCACCAATGAGGCCTATTACACCTTTCAGAAACTGGCGCGCATGCTGGGCACAAACAATGTGGACCTTTGCTCGCGCCTCTGCCACGCCGCCAGCGTCTACGGATTGAAGCAGGCATTCGGCGTAGGCGCTCCCAACTGTTCGCTCTCTGACTTTATCGGAACCGAGCTGTTGGTTCTGTTCGGCACCGATCTGGCCAACAATCAGCCGGTGACCACCAAATATTTGCATTACGCCAAAAAGGCGGGGACAAAAATTGTTGTGGTCAATCCTTACCGCGAGCCCGGATTGGAGCGCTATTGGGTGCCATCGGTGGCTTCCAGCGCGGTCTTTGGCACTAAGCTGATGGACGATTTCTTTCAGGTGCGCATTGGCGGCGACATCGCCTTCATCAATGGCGCCATGAAGGTATTGATTGAACGAAAACTCAGCAATGAAAAATTCATCTCTGGGCAAACGGCAAACTTTGACGCTCTCGCCGTGTATCTGCGAGCCCTCACTTGGGAAGAGATTGAAAACGCTTCTGGTGTGTCGAGAACCGAAATCGAGCGCTTTGCACAAGTTTACGGAAAGGCGAACAGCGCCGTGCTGTGCTATTCCATGGGACTCACACAGCACGTCTTCGGGGTAGACAACGTAAAAGCCATTGCCGATCTGGCGTTGATTCGGGGAAATATAGGACGCGAAAGGTGCGGCATCATGCCCATTCGCGGGCACAGCGGCGTGCAGGGCGGCGGCGAGTGTGGCGTGGACGCCGATAAATTTCCCGGGGGCTTCGATATCAATCCGGAAAATGCCGCCCGCTTCACGCAACTATGGGGTAAGGAAATTCCGGCACAGCGCGGATACAAAACCGGCCAGATGCTGGAAGCGGCACACGCCGGCAAACTCGATATGCTCTACACCATCGGCGGAAACCTGCTGGAGACCATGCCTGATCGCAATTTCGTCAGCCAGGCGCTGCAGAAAGTTCGCGTGCGCGTGCACCAGGATATTGTTCTCAACAGTTACTCTACCCTCGACGCGGGTGAAGTGCTCATACTGTTGCCGGCGCAAACCCGTTATGAATCCGGCGGAACTTCGACCAGCACCGAGCGCCGCATCCGCTATTCGCCGCCGATTGCCGGACATAAAATCCCTGAAACCCTGCCGGAGTGGGAAATTCCGTGCCTCATCGCCCAGCGCCTGCTTTCCGCGCATGCCCGGCAATTTGCCTATAAAAATGATTCCGAAGTCCGCGCAGAAATGGCGGCGGCCATGCCCATGTATTCCGGCATCGAAACTCTGGAGAAAGAAGGCGATTGGCTGCAGTGGGGAGGGGCGCAGTTATTCAACGATGGATTCAAGAACATGCCCGATCATCGTGCGAGTTTTCTTGTGGTAGAAATTCCATCGCTCGTCCCTCCCGCAGGCAAGTTTTACTTCACCACGCGGCGCGGCAAGCAATTCAATTCCATGACCTACGGACAGGCGGATCCGCTCACTGGGTCCCGCCGTCGTGACGACATATTCATGAACCCGGCGGACGCTGCCCAGCTGCAGCTCAGCGAAGGCGAAGCCATCATGCTGCGTTCATCCTGCGGTGAGTTTTGCGGCCGCGTCTGGCTGGCCGATATTCATCCCGGAAATCTGCAAGGCTATTGGCCGGAGGGAAATGTGCTGCTCGAACGCCGCTACGACCCGGTTTCTGCCGAGCCCGACTACAACGCTGTGGTAGAGGTTGAAAAAGCCGGAACATCTGGCCCTGGCACATCTTGCCGCGTTGCCGGCCGGGCAT
>DASREY010000133.1:0-7898 GCA_035651775.1 Terriglobales bacterium | reverse complement strand
ATTTTGCCCAGCCTCTTCGGCATCACCCATTCCAACGCCTCGCGTTCAACAAAAATCCTCTGGTCGGTAGCCCTGCATGGCACCGCCCTTTTGTTCCTGCTCTGGCTCAGCCAGATAGCGCTTTGGCGAATGAACAACCAGAGCAGCCAGCATTCCTATCGCATCGCGGAAGTCGTCTTTGCTCCCAGTTCGGGCGGGGGAGGGGCGCATACCCTGTTGGCCCCATCGCGGGGCGCGTTGCCGCAGACGAAACCGCAGCAGCTCGCGCCGCCAACAACCCAGACTTTGAATCGTCCCGTGGTTTTGCCAGTGGAGCAGAGCATTGTCGCTCCGGTGGTGAAGGCTGATCTCAAGCCGGTAGGCGATCCATTCCATGGCGTGCTTAGCCTGCCCTCCGATGGTCCTGGACACGGAGGCGGCATTGGGCAGGGGTGCTGCGGCGGCATAGGTTCAGGCACAGGAGCCGAGAGCGGGGAATACCCCCTGGCGGGACGCGGTGGGGTTTCGATCCCCAAAGTCATCTACGACCCCGATCCGGATTACACCGATCAGGCTCGCCTCAACAAACTGCAAGGCACCGTGGGGTTGTGGATCGTGGTCGGTACCGATGGACGCGTGCAGGATGTCCGTTTGCGCCGCGGCTTAGGGTTTGGGCTGGATGAAAAGGCAATGGATGCCGTCCGCAAGTGGCGCTTCGAGCCCGCCCGCAAAGATGGGCAGCCAGTTGCGGTGCGAGTGGGCGTGGACGTAGAGTTCAGAATGTTTTAGAAAACAGCATTCAGCAGTCAGTACTCAGCATTCAGCCCTGAAACATCCTACAAAAGCGAGAGAATACTCATTTTTGCACTGCTCCCGTTTCTTAACCGCTTCAGAAAAACCCCTGCCAATTACAACAAAATAACCATAGTAATCAGCGTCTGACATCAACTCGTGCCCTTAAACCGATCATATTTATGAAACACACTCTAATAAGGCTTGGGGGCTGAATTCTGGCTGCCGATTGCTATTTTTCTACTCGCCTTCTCACTTCTTTTACCACCGGCTTGATCTTCTCGGAGGCATTTTCGGCGATGTCTTTTGCCGTGCCGACCCAGCCGCGAGCAGTTTCGGCCCATCCGGCGCCGCGCTCGCGCCACTCGTCGGTGCGCTCGTTGAATGTGTCAATGGCATCTTCATATTTGCGCCGTAACATGCGTCGGGTCTGGCGACCGGAGCGAGGCGCGAGCAGCAGGGCAGTCAATGCGCCGGCCCCCAAGCCGATCAACAGCATGGTGATGCCCAGTCCTACCCCTCCGCCGGCTTGCTGTTCGGTGGATTGATATTCGCCAAAACGTTCGTAGTCGGTCATGGGTCCTCCTGAAAGGTCAAAATTGCAGTCGCCCAGTCCATGGGAGATCTGTTAGCAGCTATCGCTTCCCGCCTTGCGGCAATGTGTACTTAGAAAACCTGAGAGTGGGCAATGTTGTCCCGAGAGAAAGAAATATCTAAGCACCAATCAGCAGTTCTCGTGAACGACGCATGGATAAGGTACAATATTGTGTTTGCCTCTGCTTCGCGCTGTGCGCGCGGCCAGCCTGCAAAGACCCAAATCATTGAGGAGAAGTTTGGAATGTCAATTCCAGCAACCCAATTGCGCCCAGGGATGATTATCAAGCACAACAATGACCTGCATGCGGTCTTCAGCGTAGAGCACCGCACGCCCGGCAATCTGCGCGCGTTTATCCAAGCCAAGCTGCGCAACCTGCGTACCGGCGCCATGTTCGAGCACCGCTTCCGCTCGCCTGATCCGATTGAGAAGATCGTGGTGGATGAGGTGGAAATGGAGTTTCTCTACGCCGACGGCGGAGACTATTACTTCATGAACACCGAGAACTATGAGCAGCTCCATTTGAACAAAGATGTGCTGGGAGATGCCACCGATTACCTGACCGCCAACCTGAAAATCAAAGTCGAGTTCTACGACGGCAAGGCCGTCGGCGTCGAGCTTCCGCAAACCGTTGAGCTGATTGTGATCGAGACTGAACCAGGCTTGAAGAGCGCTACCGCCAGCAGCGTAACCAAGCCCGCAAAACTTGAGACCGGCGTGGTGGTGCAGGTGCCTCCGTTCATTAACGAAGGCGAAAAAATCAGGGTCGACACGGCTGAAGGCGCATATTTGTCGCGAGCTTGATCCATCCCCTAAGCTAGCAGCTAGAGGCTAGAAGCTTTGTCTACAAAACGCTACATGGTTCGAGGCCGGGTGCAGGGGGTAGGCTTCCGCTGGTTTGTGCAGCGCGAGGCCGCCGCATTAGGTCTTGCCGGCTGGGTACGCAACAATGTTGATGGAGCGGTGGAAGTTCTGGCCAGCGGCAGCGAACAGCAGCTCGCGGCGCTTGAAGCCAAGCTCAAACAAGGTCCCCGGGCCGCCCGGGTAGACCACGTAGAAGTGAGCGTCGCCGAGGCGCCGCCCAATCTCAGCAACTTCCGCATCGAAGGGGCCTGGTGAGCGAGAAGACCAACAACTTTGTAAATTTAGGATTCCTGAAATATCATTGCGGTCGTCAAAGTTTCTGACGACAATCCCTACGCTGGAGCGCAACACGAATGCAACCCAAGATGGCGACCAACTGTGATCACCTGAAAAAACTGATTCGCGAAGTCCCGGACTTTCCCAAGAAGGGCATTCTCTTTTACGACATTACGACCCTGCTGAAAGACAAGTTGGGATTTGCCACCCTGATTGATGCGCTCTCGGAGTACTACCTCAACCGAAACATTGATCTGATCCTGGGTATTGAGGCGCGCGGCTTTATCTTCGGGCCGGCACTGGCTTATCGCCTGAACGCCGGTTTTGTCCCGGTGCGCAAACCCAAAAAACTTCCTGCCGAGACTGCCAAGGTGACCTACGATCTCGAATATGGCAGCGATACCCTGGAAGTTCACAAAGATGCGGTCCGGCCCGGCCAGAGAGTGCTCATCGTAGATGACCTGCTGGCCACCGGCGGCACGGCCTGCGCCACGGTGCAACTGGTCAAATCCCTGGGTGGCGAGATTGCAGGTTTGGGTTTCGTGGTTGAATTGGATTTCCTCAAAGGCCGCGACAAGCTCTCGCAATATGACGTGTTCGCGTTGCTGCATTATGACCAATAGGTTTCCTGGATGACAAAGTGTGCCATGTGGGTTAAGTTAGAAACATGGAAACTGTAAAGATCGAAATTCCAGCCGAGCTGCTACAGGTGGCCAGTCCCGACGCGACGGATTTATCTCAGGAGGCAGCTCGATTACTGGCTCTAGAACTGTTCCGGGAAGAAAAGGTTTCGTTGAGCCGGGCAGCCGAGCTTTGCCGCACTCCGTTGGCCGCCTTCATGGATTTTGTCGCCGCTCACGAGGTCTCGCCCATTCGCTACGAAATCGGTGAGCTGGAAGAAGACAGGCGAACCTTGGCCGAACTCGGTTTGTGATCGTCGTCTCCGATTCGTCGCCACTCATCGTGCTCGCGAAAATCAACTCTTTCTCTCTTCTGCAAAAGCTTTACGTCAAGATTGTAATTTCCAGTGAAGTGTACGAAGAAGTGGTGGTCGCGGGAGCTGGGCTTGCAGGCGCTACCGATACATCGGAATCTTCATGGATTGAAGTACGTCAGGTTGATAATCCTGCCGATCTCACAATGGCGCAAAACAAAACTGGATTGGGCTTGGGAGAGTTAAGTACTATGCTGTTGGCAAAACAAATTCGTGCAGATCTCATCATCCTTGATGACCTGGGAGCACGCAAGCTCGCCAAGAAGCAGGGGCTCAAGGTTCAGGGGTGTGTGGCAATTTTGGAAGCCGGTTTCCGTAAGGGTTATCTTTCCGATCTGCGGGAAGCATATTTGCAAATGCTCAAGCAAGGAGTATACCTGAACCGGCAGCTCCTCAATCTCAGTCTTAAAAGCTTCAATCTTCCGCCCGTGTAGAAACCACCCGGCAATCTTAGTTTACAAGCACGGCCAGCCCCGCATATAGTTAGTAGCCAAATACTCGCCTGTCACCATTCATAAATGGGCACGGCAAGTTCCCAGGCGGAAAAGGTTTTGCTTTGAATCCAATTGCTGCACACAAGGGCGCTGCCAGGCCTCCCAGGGCCAAGCGCAAAGATTACGTCGCCGCCTTTGCCGACATAGTGGCGCAGTTCATTTCCAAAGATTCAAGCAAGGTCTTGCCGCTGGTTCCCGAGTGTCTAGTCTCTGATTTCGCATCTTTACGCTCTGAGCTTTGGTTATGGGATGCCGCCTCATCCTCCGCGCGCCTTGCATGCAGCGCGGGAATAGAAGCTGGAAGGCAACGCAAGAACGCCTTGCTCAGCGATGGACCCATCGGCAAAGTGGCGCAGACACGCAAGGCATTGGAGAATGTTGCCTTGAGCTCGCTCTCGGACTCTGAAAAGGAATTTGCTTCGCGCGCCGGATTGCGCAATGTTTCCGCCTATCCGCTCATAGTTCGCGGCGAACTGATAGGCGTGCTGGCCAACTACACCAAACAACCTGCTGACCCGGAGGTGCTGGGTTGGTGGCTACTGTATGCCGAAGTTTGCAGCGTCACTGTGCATGGAGCGCTCGACGAATCGGAGAGCCGCAAGACCATTACACAGTTATCGCTCCTGTTCGAGGCCACACGGCTGCTCAATTCCACCCTTGATCTGGCAGAGCTGCTGGAGTTGATTCTTAAAATTGCGCGGACGGAACTCAAGGCCGACCGGGGTTCGGTGTTTTTAGCAGACCACAAAAGCCAGGAGCTGTGGTCCATTGTTGCCTCGGGCCTTGACCATGAGGAGATTCGCGTCCCGATTGGCCGCGGTGTAGCCGGCATGGCGGCCGCCTCCGGCGATATCATCAATGTGGAAGACGCCTATAGTCTTCCTTATTTCGATTCCAGCTACGATAAAAAATTCGGGTATACCACGCGTTCCTTGCTCTGCCTACCCATTCGTCATTTCGATGGCGAAATTGTGGGCGTGATCCAGTTGCTCAACAAGAATGGCGCCAGCAGGTTCACCAACGACGATGTTGATTTTCTCAATAAGCTCTCCGGTCATATGGCGATGGCGCTGGAAAAGGCGCGGCTGCATCGCGAGATCGTGGAGAAGCAGCGGCTGGAAAAAGAGATGGCGCTGGCGCGGACGATCCAGAGGAGCCTGCTGCCTGAAGCCCCGCCCGTGGTCCCCGGATATGAACTGGCCGTGCTGAATGAGCCCTGCTTTGAAGTGGGGGGCGACTATTATGATTTTCTCAACCTGGGGCCGCAAACCCTGCTGCTGGTGATTGCCGACGTCGAGGGCAAAGGGGTTTCTTCCGCGCTCATCATGAGCAACCTGCAGGCAACATTGCGCGCTCTGGTGATGCACCTGCATTCGCTCGAGGTCCTGGCGCTGTCGCTGAACGAAATGATCTATAACGACACCAAATCTGAAAAATTCCTGAGCATCTTTCTCGGCCTGGTAGATACGCGGCGAAGCGGCCTGCATTACATCAATGCCGGGCACGTGCCGCCCATCCTGATTAACGGAGAAACCGGCAAATACAAACTTCTGGAAGAGGGCGGCACAGTAATCGGCCTGTTTCCCACCGCGGAATATAACCGCGGCTCGGCCAGCCTGATGCCCGGAGATGTGCTGGTCTGCTGTACCGATGGAATCCTTGAAGCGATGAATGCACAGGAAGACGAATACGGCAACGACCGCCTGGCCGAGTGCGTAGCCAGCCATCGCACCAAACCCGCGCAGGCGATTGTAGACGCCGTGCTGGCGGAAGTCAGCGAATTTTCCCGCAGCGGAACCCACATGGACGACAAAGTGCTCATGATCATGAAAGTCACGCAGGCGGGGGCGGTAGAAACTGCAAAAGCTGGCTGACTACAGACACAGTGAGACACAGACAAGCAAAAACATAAAAAACCCTTCTGCTTCAATTTATTCTGCCGGCTTATGCGTTGGACTCAAAATGAAAAAAGGCGCATGAAAACTCATGCGCCTGTAGGCAGTGCTGTGTGAGTTTACTGTGGGGTGGTGGTTGTAGCCGCAGGTTTCTTTCCGCTGCGCTTCTTTTTAGCCGGCGCTGCTGCGGGTGTTTCCGCAGTAGGTGAAGCCGGCGTAGCCTCGACCGCAGGAGCTGGTTCTGCAGCGGCTTCTGGCGGTAGTGTAGTGCCGGCGGGCACGATCCAAACTTCCGCGACTGCGCCTGGATTTGCACCGGTGCGAGTTTCAATTCGCTTGGCGTCAATGCCTTTGCTTACCAGGTAATTCTTCACGTTGGTGGCGCGCAGCATGGCGAGCGACTTGCGCTCCCCGGTATCGGAGTGGCCAACAACAACCGCTGTGGCATCGGCCTGCTGCTGGAGTTGCAATGCGACCCCATCCAGAATGGCCTTGGCCTTGTTATCCACGTAAGCGCTGTTGCGCTTGAAGCCGATGCTTTGCGAAGTCGGCGTGGGCGCCGCCGGGGGGGCCTCTACGTTGATATTTGCGGTTGCGCTTGCCGTCTGGTTGCGGTCATCCGTTACAGTTCCGGTTACGCCGACGGGTCCAGGGGCAATGTCGGAGGTATCGAGTACGGCAGTGTTATCGCGAGGGGTCACCCTTCCGGCAGAGGTGCTATAGGAGAACGTCAGCGGGTGATTATCCGGACTGCTGGCGTCGCAGGTAACAGTGGAACTTTCGCCACGCTTCACGGTAGCCGGATTGGGCGTGCAATTGATCGTCGGAACCGTCGAAACGGCTGGCGGAGGCGGCGGAGGCGGCGGAGGTTCGAACATCTCCACATTGTCCCCAACTTTTACGTACTCCAATGTAAAGGTAAGTATTCCAGTTGAACTCTTGGGGCTTACATTCACAATCATCAGGTTTCCCAGGGATCGGCGCGGAAGATCATGAACCTTGGTAGTCGGGATGTTGGGCAGCGCCTGTGTGTCCTCAAGGGTGGAAGCTTTGAACGAAAGCTTATCAACCTGGTCGTCGGCCAGATCGGAATAAAGGCGGGTCGTATGAAAATAGTCGCCTACTTTAACCCCCTGATCTGCCCCGATATTCAGGTAAACGATGCGCCCCTTGCCCATAAGCTGGTCCCAATCTTTCGCCAGAATTATTCTTCCAGTTGTCTTACCGTTCGGAGGCATAAAAGGATCAAAAGGTCCGGGGTCTTTATACTTCGGGATCACGCGCTCGACATAGGGCACAGCCAGATCGTGTGGGACAATTCCGTCGCAAGTAAAAGTGACTAATGCAATAGCCGTATTACCGCGCACCCCGCCTTGCACGATGGTGGCATGGCCAACTTCCGAGTAAGGCTGCCCGGCAGCGGCAATGGCCCCATGCTGGCCTTTAAAAGATTCGTAACGATTTGGGTCTCTGAGTTTGCGAATGAGCGAATATTGCTGGCCTTCCTGGAAGCCGCTGCCGGTCAGGTAAATGTATTCTCCTTCAGAGAAGCGGGTCTGCGTGGGGGTATCCCATCCAGCCGTTACATAGGTCCCCTCTGGGACCGCTTGATTGGTAATGAACCCGGCACAGTTGACGTCACTGTAGGTCGGGGCATCCGCCTTCTCCATGAGGTTGGTCTTGGCGACCACTGGCGTCGGCGGAGGAGGGGGCAAGGGCTCTTGTAGACCCTGCTGTAGCGAGCTAGGCGCCTGCTGTGGTGGCTGCTGCGAGGCTGGCTGTTGCGTTGTCTGCTGTCCTAAGGCAAGCACCGCAAAGGCCAGAATAAACAGCAAAAAACCAGTTTTTCTCATGATCCCTCCGGGAAATACGCCGCCAGCAGCCGTTTCAGGGCGGAATCATGCCCGCCATGCCTGGAAACGCCTGCTGAAAAAGCTAGTAATCCGGTTGCAACGCTAACAAAGCCAAGGACATGGGTCAAGGGAACTCCCGGACACCCTGTTAACTGA